>DATACE010000040.1:0-8457 GCA_036259215.1 Burkholderiales bacterium
GCTCTTCCGGCGGCGGCGGCGGGGGCGGCGGCGGCTCGGGGTGGTAAGCCGTCAGCTCAGGCTTGCCACTGCTGGCAGGCTTCCTGCGCCGGCTGGCGCTGGCAGACCTGGTCGCCCTCGACGGTGTCGACCCAATCCGAAGGAATGTAATGGTGCTGCCCACCGGCTTGCGGATCGTTCTTGGCGAGCTTGATGCGCTCGCCCTCGACCTTGTCCACCGTACCGACCGGCTGGCGATCCGAACCGACAACTTTCATATGCTCGCGGATGCTGGACGTATTCATAAAGGCTCCTTGTGGTTAGGGTCTCTGTGCGAAACGCACGCGGGAAACCCGCAAGTTGCGCGCCTGCGATACTTGGCCGCCCATGAAGGAAGCCCAACGCTGGCTCGACGCCTTCGCCGCCGCGCTCGCGCTGCGCGAGCTTGCGGCGATCCCGAAGCTGTTCCACGAGCAGTGCTACTGGCGCGACCTCGTCGCCTTCACCTGGAACATCCGCACCAGCGAAGGGCCGGTCGAAGTGCAGGCGATGCTCGCGGCCACGCTCGGGGTCGCCGAGCCGGCGAAGTTCCAGCTGCGAAACGCCGTGAATCTGGATGGCGTGATCGAAGCCTGGTTCACCTTCGAGACCGCGCTGGGCCGCGGCATCGGTCACCTGCGCCTCAAGGAGCGGCGCGCCTGGACGCTCCTCACCACGCTGCAGGAGCTGAAGGGCTTCGAGGAAAAATCCGGAAGGACGCGGGAAAGCGGATTGGAGCCGGCCGCGCCGCCGGCCCCGGAGCCCTACGTCGCCATCGTCGGCGGCGGGCAATGCGGCATCGCGCTCGCCGCGCGCCTGAAGCGGCTCAACGTGCCCGCAGTGGTGCTGGAGAAAAACGCGCGCGCCGGCGACTCCTGGCGCAAGCGCTACGCCTCGCTCGTGCTGCACGACCCCGTGTGGTACGACCACCTCCCCTACCTCCCGTTTCCGGACCACTGGCCGGTGTTCTCGCCCAAGGACCGCATCGGCGACTGGCTGGAGATGTACGTGAAGGTGATGGGCCTGGACTACCGCGGCTCGACCGAATGCAAGTCCGCGCGCTACGACGAAGCCGAGCAATCCTGGGAGATCCGCGTCGAGCGCGAAGGCGAGCCGCAGACCCTGCGCGCGAAGCACCTCGTGCTCGCCACCGGCATGTCCGGCTTTCCCCGCATGCCGGACATTGCCGGCGCCGCGAGCTTCGGCGGCATGCTCGTGCATTCCAGCGCGCACCCCGGCGGCGAAGCGTGGCGCGGCAAGCATTGCGTCATCGTCGGCGCCAACAATTCCGCGCACGACATCGCCGCCGACCTCGTCGCGCACGGCGCGGCCGCGGTGACGCTAGTCCAGCGCTCGCCCACCGTGGTGGTCAAGTCGGAAGCGCTGATGGAGCTCGCCTGGGGGCGCCTGTATTCGGAGGCCGCGGTGGAGCGCGGCATCACCACCGCGATCGCCGACCTGACGGTGGCTTCCATGCCTTTCAGGTTGCTCGCTTCCCAGCAAAAGCCGATCTACGACGCCATCCTGAAGCGCGACGCCGCGTTCTACCAGGACCTCGCGAAAACCGGCTTCCAGTTCGACATGGGCGAGGACGGCTCGGGCATCCACTCCATTTATCTGCGCCGCGGCGGCGGCTATTACATCGACACCGGCGCCTCGCAGATGGTCATCGACGGGCGCATCCAGGTGCGGAGCGGAACCGCGGTCAAGAATCTGAATTCGAGATCTGTGGTTTTCCAGGACGGCAGCGAAATCCCCGCCGACCTCGTCGTCTGCGCCACCGGCTACGGCTCCATGAACCAGTGGGCGGCGAAGCTCATCTCGCCCGAAGTGGCCGAGCGCGTCGGCAAGTGCTGGGGCCTGGGCTCGGCCACCCGGTACGATCCCGGCCCGTGGGTCGGCGAGCTGCGCAACCTGTGGAAGCCCACCCAGCAGCCCGGCCTGTGGTTCCACGGCGGCAACCTCATGCAGGCGCGCCACTACTCGCTCTACCTCGCCCTGCAGCTCAAGGCGCGCTACGAAAGCCTGCCCACGCCCGTCTACTTCATCGACCCGGTACATCACCTACAATAAAAACCATGATTCATGTGATCGCCGTCATCACCGCCAAGCAAGGCAAGCGCGGGCAGGTGCTCGAGCACTTCAACGCCAACGTGCCCAACGTGCTCGCCGAGGAGGGCTGCATCGAGTACGGCGCGGCGATCGACGCCGAGGGCGCGCCGCCGATCCAGGCGCGCTGGGGCGCCGACACGTTCGTGGTGATCGAGAAGTGGGAAAGCCTCGAGGCGCTCAAGGCGCACGCGGCGGCGCCGCACATGGCGGCCTATGCGGCGAAGACGCGCGAGCTCATCGCGAGCCGCGTGATCCACATCCTCACACCCAGCCCAGGCGCTTGAACTCGAGGTAGAGCTCCCGGCAAGCCCAGGCGTCCATCGCCGCGTAGGCGATCTGCTGCGGCGTGAGGCGCGCCGCCGCCCAGTTGGAGGTCTTGGCGCCCTTGGGGATGCGAAAGCCCAGGAACGCCGCCGCGAGCGTGCGCACGCCGGTGCGCTCCATGCCCTGGGCCTTCGCCACGGCGCTCAGGTCCACCATTGCCTTCTCGACGAAGGGAAAGCTTTTCCGGAGCTGGCGCAGGTCGTCGGCCAGGCCCACGCCCGCCTTGACGATGCGCTCCTCGGACAGCACCTCGCGCAGCGCCGCAGAGCAGTCGAGTCGCTGCAGCTGAAAGAGGTACACCGCGCGCGCGGTGGCGAGCTGCGCAAGCGCCGGCAGGTAGCTTTCGCCCGCGCGGAACGCCGGCCGCGTCTCGGTATCCAGGCCGAGCACGCTTTCCCGGCGGAAATCGGCCATCGCCTGCGCGAGCTCGTGGGGCTCGCCGACCAGGTGCACCGGCCCCTCGTAGCGCCGGATCGGCAGCTGGTTGATTTCCTCGCGCGAGATCGCGCCCGTGCTCATAAAATGGAGACCGTCCCTGTTTTCCGGAAACCCGCCATGGCCACCTACCTCAAGCGCCGCATCGCGCAGTCCCTCACCGACGAAAACGACCAGAAGGTGCGCGCCACCGTGGAGGGCATTCTCGCCGACGTAAAGAAGCGCGGCGACGCCGCCGTGCGCGAATATTCGGAGAAGTTCGACAAGTGGACGCCGCGCAAGCTGTCCGCGGGAGAGCTCGAGGCCATTATCGCCAAAGTCAAGCCTTCCACCCTGGACGACATCCGCTTCGCGCAGGCGCAGATCCGCAACTTCGCGCAGCACCAGCGCGCGGCGATCCGCGACATCGAGGTGGAAACCCTGCCCGGGGTGAAGCTCGGCCACAAGAACATCCCGGTGGAGAGCGTGGGCTGCTACGTGCCCGGCGGGCGCTACCCGATGGTGGCCTCGGCGCACATGAGCATCGTCACCGCGCGCACCGCCGGCGTGAAGCGCATCGTCGCCTGCACGCCGCCCAACCAGGGCGAGCCGCACGCCGAGACCATCGCCGCGATGGTGCTGGGCGGCGCCGACGAGATCCACGTCATCGGCGGCGTGCAGGCGATCGCGGCGATGGCGCTGGGCACGCAATCCATCCGCCCGGTCGACATGCTGTGCGGCCCCGGCAATGCCTACGTCGCCGAGGCGAAGCGCCAGCTCTTCGGCCGCGTGGGCATCGACCTTTTCGCCGGCCCCACCGAGATCCTGGTGGTCGCCGACGACAGCGCCGACGTGGAGATGATCGCCACCGACCTCCTCGGCCAGGCCGAGCACGGCCCGACGAGTCCGGCGATTTTGATCAGCACTTCGAAGGCCCTGTGTGAGGCATTGCCGGCCGAGATCGAAAGGCAACTGCAAGTCCTGCCCACGGCGGATGTGGCCGGCGTCGCCTGGCGCGACTACGGCGAGATCATCCTGGTGGGCTCGCGCGAGGAGGCGGTGACCGAAGCCGACCGCGTCGCCGCCGAGCATGTCGAAGTGCTTTGCACCGACCCAAGATTTTTTTTGGAAAGGATGCAGAATTACGGCGCCCTCTTCCTCGGGCCGGAGACCAACGTGTCCTACGGCGACAAGGTGATCGGCACCAACCACACGCTGCCCACGCTCGGCGCGGCGCGCTACACCGGCGGCCTGTGGGTGGGCAAGTTCCTGAAAACCTGCACTTACCAGGAGATCACGCGCGAGGCGAGCGTGGCGGTGGGCGAGTACTGCTCGCGCCTGTGCGCGATCGAGCGCTTCTGGGGGCACAAGGAGCAGGCCGACCTGCGCCTTCGGCGGTATGCCGGCAAAGATGCCGGTTTACATGCAAAATCCCGAGTGCTAGATTGAAGGCGGGCTTGCAAGGGCCGCCGGAGCAACGGCCGCAACAGCGGGATTCCCGGCCACCTGTCGGGATACCGGACCTTTCAGTCGCGAGCCCGGACGCGGCGTCTGCCGCGGATGCGTAGGGCGCCCGCAAGGCGCCGCCCGGTCTCCCGGGCACCAAGGCCCCGCCCCCGAGCGGGGCCTTTCAATTTTGGGGTTGGGGTTCGATGGACGCCTTTCGGCTCGACGGACGCAATGCCCTGGTCACCGGCGCCGGACGCGGCATCGGCCGCGCCTGCGCGCTCGCCCTCGCGCAGGCCGGCGCGCAGGTGTGGCTCGCCGCGCGCACCGAGGACGAGATCGAGCAGGCCGCCGCCGAGATCCGCGCGGCCGGCGGCGAGGCGCACGCCATTGTTTGCGATGTTCTTTCTTCCGAAGACCTCAAACAAACGATTAAAAAAATTCCAGTCCTGGACATCCTCGTCAACAACGCGGGCAGCAACATCCCGGAGCCGTTCGTCGAGGTGAGCGAGGAGCACCTCGACCGGCTGCTCGACCTCAACGTTCGCGCGGCGTTCCTCGCGGCGCAGGCGGCGGCGCGCAAGATGCTGGAGGCGCCGGATCGCAAAACCCGCGGCGGCGCGATCCTGCACATGTCCTCGCAGATGGGCCATGTCGGCGCTCCCAACCGCTCGGTCTACTGCCTCACCAAGCACGCGCTCGAAGGCCTCACCAAGGCGATGGCGCTGGAGCTCGCGCCGCACGGCATCCGCGTAGTGTCCATCGCGCCGACGTTCGTCGAGACGCCGATGACGCGGCCGATGTTCGCGCAGGGCGGCTTCGGCGACTGGGTGCGCGCGCGCATCCCCGGCGGGCGCATCGGCGATCCGTCAGAAGTGGCCGCGGCGGTCGTGTTCGCCGCCTCGCCGGCGGCCTCCCTGCTGAACGGCACCAGCCTGGTCGTGGATGGGGGCTGGACCGCGCAGTAAGCAAGGCGCTAATGAGCGGCACGCAACTTGCGGCGCGCCGTCACCGGCAATCCGCCGGCATTGGATCAGGAGCGCGCAATGAGCTTCATTATCTGGCTGGTCGTCGGCGGCCTGCTGGGCTGGATCGCCAGCATGATCATGGGCACCAACGACAAGCAGGGCATCTTCCTCAACATCATCGTGGGCATCGTCGGCGCCTTCCTCGGCGGCCTGGTGCTCGCCCCGCTGTTCGGCACCGGCACCATCAACCAGGGCGACTTCAGCATCGGCTCGCTGCTGGTCTCGCTGGTGGGCGCCGTGGTGCTGCTCGCCATCGTCAACTTCTTCCGCCGACGGCGGCACGCATGACCCCCTTCGCCCTGTGGACACACGTCCTGCTCAAGGGCGGCGAGGCAATGCTCGATTCCATGCAGGCGGCGGTAAAGCGCACGCGGCCCGGCGTGGCCGTGATCCCGACCGCCGACGCGCCGCCGCAGCACGCGGCGCGGAAGTACGAGCCGATTGCGCCGCGCAAGGCGCCGGCCAAAGCCAAGCCCAGGCGCAAAGCGAAGGCTAAGGCGAAGGCAGCGCCGAAAAGGAAAGCCCGGTCACGGTCAGCCAAAGCGAGCGCTCGGCGCCGCTGAGGCGGATCTCGAAGGCGAGCGACGGGCGCGCCTCGCGCTCGGCCGCAACGAAGCGCTCCACGCATTCCAGCGCTTCCGCCGGAAAGCGCAGCGTGTAGCCGTCGGGACGCTCGACGGTTTCCAGGGGCGTGCACTCCAGCATGGCGAAGCCATGATGCGCACGCCCCTTTACCCGCGTGTTGCGCCGGCCTGATCCGGTCGTTACGGGTGCAACCGGGCCTCTTGGATCGCCTCCCAGACCCGCCGCGGGCTGGCCGGCATGTCGAGGTGCTTCACGCCCGCCTCGGCGAGCGCATCCAGGATGGCGTTCATCACCGAGGTGAGCGCGCCGGCGCAGCCGGCCTCGCCGCAGCCTTTCACGCCCAGCGGGTTGGTGGTCGCGGGCACCGGGTGGCTGAGATAGCCGATCGGCGCCTGCACATCGCCCGCGCGCGGCAGGGCATAGTCCATGAATGAGCCGGTGAGGAGCTGCCCGGTCTCGTCGTAGCGGGCGTCTTCCATCAGCGCCTGGCCCAGGCCCTGCACCACGCCGCCGTGCACCTGGCCTTCCACGAGCAGCGGGTTCACCACCACGCCGAAGTCGTTGACCGAGGTGTAGCGCGCCACCTCGATGGCGCCGGTCTCCGGGTCGACCTCCACCTCGCACACGTGGCAGCCGTTGGGGAAGGAGGAGGGGATCACCTCGGTGACGTGCGAGACATCCAGCTTGCCGGGGAATTTGCGCGCGAGCTCCTGCAGGCCGATGCCGCGGTCGGTGCCGGCCACCACGAAGCGCCCGCTGCGAAACTCGAGGTCCGCGGGCGAGGTTTCCAGCTGCTCGCCCGCCAGCTCCTTGCCGAGCGCAATCACCTTGTCGGCCGCCTGCGCGATCGCCGCGCCGCTCATCATCATCGAGCGAGAGCCGCCGGTGCCGCCGCCGGTCGAGACCTCGTCCGAGTCGCCCTGCACCAGGCGGATGCGCTCGAAGGGCAGGCCCAGGCGCGCGGAGAGCACCTGCGCGAAGGTGGCGGCGTGCCCCTGCCCCTGGTCGAGCGTGCCGGTGGCGAAGGTGACGCGGTCGTCGCCCTCGAAGCGGAGGAGGCCGAGCTCCTTTCCCGGCGGCGCGGTGGCCTCCAGGAAGCTGCCGATGCCCAGGCCGCGCAGCCTGCCCCTGGCCGCGCTTTGCTTTTTTCGGCCAGCGAAGTTCTGGATGTCCGCGGCGAGCAGCGCCTTTTCGAGCAGGTTGCCGAAGTCGCCGCTGTCGTAGACCTGGCCGGAGGCGGCTTTCCAGGGGATCTCATGCGGGCCGACGTGGTTGCGCCGGCGCAGCTCCAGGCGGTCGATGCCCATCTCGCTCGCCGCGGCGTCGATGAGCCGCTCCATGTAGTAGTTCGCTTCCGGGCGGCCGGCGCCGCGGTAGGGGCCCACCGGGGAGCTGTTGGTGAACATCACCTTCATGCGCACTTCCAGCAGCGGCGTGCGGTACACGCTCGGGCTGTTCTTCACCGCGTTCAGCGTCGGCGGGTTGGGCCCGACCGGCATCAAGTAGGCGCCGACGTTGCCGTAGCCGGTGAGGCGCAGCGCGAGGAAGCGGCCGTCCTTGTCGAGCGCGAGCTCGGCGGTCACCTCGGCGTCGCGGCCGTGCTGGTCGGACACGAAGCTGCCCGAGCGCTCGTCGGTCCACTTCACCGGCCGGCCCAGGGCGCGCGCCGCGTGCGCGAGGCACACGTACTCCGGGTAGATGATCCCCTTCATGCCGAAGGAGCCGCCCACGTTGTGGGTGCGCAGGCGCACCTCCCCCTCGGGCACCCGCAGGAGCTCGGCGAGCTGGCTTTTCATGCGCGTCACGCCCTGGCCCGGGACCGTGAGCGTGAAGCGTTTGGAGGCGGCGTCGTAGGTGCAGATCGCCGCGCGCGGCTCCATCGGCGCCACCACCACGCGGCTGTTGCGCAGCTCGAGGCGCGTGACATGCGCCGCGCCGGCAAACGCCGCGGCCACCTTTTCCGCGTCCCCGTAGCGAAAGTCCACCGCCACGTTGCCCGGCGCCTCATCATAGATCTGCGCCGCGTCCGGGCGCGCCGCCTCGCTCGCGAGCGCCGCCGCCGGCAGCGGCTCGATGTCGAGCTCCACCGCCTCCGCCGCGTCTTTCGCCTGCAGCGCGCTTTCGGCCACCACGCAGGCCACCGGGTCGCCCACGAAGCGCACCTTGTCCGTGGCGAGCGAGCGGCGCACCGGCTTCTTCAACCCCGGGAGATCCATCGGGCAGCCGTGCGTGCCGTAGGCCTCGAGATCCTTGCCGGTGTAGACCGCCAGCACCCCGGGCATCGCCGATGCCTTGCGGGCATCGATGTTCCTGAGCACCCCGTGCGCGTGCGGGCTCCTCACGATGACCGCGTACGCCTGCCCCGGCTCGTTCAGGTCGTCGGTATAGCGGCCCTCGCCGCGCAGCAAGGTGGGATCTTCGGTGCGGGCCACGGATTCGCCGATGCGCATCGCCCCATTATTGCCCAGCCCAAATCGGGGTCAGAGCCCGAATGCGAAATCGGGGTCAGAGCCCGGTTGGGAATTCGGGC
>DATACE010000041.1:0-4342 GCA_036259215.1 Burkholderiales bacterium
GGGATTGGCGACCGAGCTTTCGATCGCCGCCCGTACGCGCCGGGCGAGCTGCTCGGCCGGCACCACCTGCCGGCGCCGGCGGCTCGTGCGGAAGTGGTAGACGCCGGCCGCCAGCGCGGCGACCGCCAGAACGGTAAGGAGTCTCATGACCTTCGACCTAGCAAGCTTCGCGCCGTCACCCAGGAAGGCGGATCACCCCAGAAGGCGTTTGGTGCGCCGCAATCGGGCGATCTCGTCCTCGCCCAGCGGCGTGCGCGCCTTGATGCGCAGGCTCTCCTGCAGCTCGCGCGCGAAATAGTGCTGCAGGTAGGCGTTCAGCGCCGCGGAGGCGAGCATCGCGATGAGCGCACCCAGGCCGGCGAGCGCCATGTCCTTGTGCGCGTCCCACACGTCGCCCTGGGCCCCCAGGTAGGCGGCGCCAAGGTCGCCGCCGAAGAGCTCGGCCGCGCCCCACTCGAACAGCTCGTACAGCGCCGAGGTGGACAGCGCGAAGTCGAGCGGCAGGAAGTAGCCCCAGAAGCCGCGCACGTCCGCCACCCGCAGGAAGAACTCGCGCAGCGGATAGGCCATGAGCAGCCCGTAGCAGAAATGCGCCAGGCGGTCGAAGTGGTTGCGCTCCCAGCCCATGGCTTCGTTCAGCGAATGGCCGGTGAGCGCCCGGACCCAGGCGTCGTAGGGCACCTCGGAGTAGGTATAGTGCGCCCCCACCTCGTGCAGGCACAGGAACAGGAACAGCAGCGTGTAGGACACCCGCGACAGCAGGAACCTGCGGTGGGAGGCGGCGATGCCGATCACCAGCGCCGCCACCAGCACGTTTTCGAGCATCCAGTCGTCGCGGTAGCGCGGCTCCAGGGCGAGCGCGATCCACAGCGCGGCGAACAGCGCGCCGAGAACGGCAAGGTAGCTGCGGTGCGAAATCATGCGAATCCCCGGATCATAGCGTTTACCGCCTCCGGTCCCTCGGCCTGTGAGGCGTGGCCCAGGCCGGGCAAGCTGTGGTAGGCGGCGTTCGCAAACGCGGCGGCGATCTCCCGGCAGCCGGCCTCGGGCGTCACGCGGTCCTCGCTGCCGCAAGCCACCAGCACGCGGCCCTTGAAGAAAGGCGCATCGGCGCGCAAGTTGCCGCTCGCCAGGCAGTGCGCGGCTTGCCGGTAGCCTTCGGGACGGATGCGCCGATAGCTCCAGCGCACCAGCTCCAGCGCTGCGGCGGGCGGGTTGGCAGAGAGCATGCCGGCGGCGCGCTGCTCGGCGAGGCCTTCGGGCCCGAGCGCCTCGAGCTGGCGCAGGCGCTCGGCGATCCGCGCGCGGTCGCCGGCGTAGCCGGCGGCCGGGCTGATGAGCAGCATTTTCTCCAGCGGGAAGCTGCGCGCGTACGACGCCGCGATCAGGCATCCCAGAGATTGCGCGACCAGCACGCACGCTGTCGCCTGCAGCGCGCCCAGCAGGACGGCCAGCGCGCGCGCGTAATCCGGCGGCGCCGGCGCCTCGAGGGCGAAGGCATCGGAGTCGCCGTAGCCCGGGGCGTCCCACGCGATCACGCGGTACTGCGCCGACAGAGACTCGAGCTGGAACAGCCACGAGGCGGAGGCCGAGCCGATGCCGTGCAGCAGCACGAGGGGCGCGCCCTTGCCCGCCTCGCGATAGGCGAGGGTCTTTCCGTCCACCGAAATGCGCCGCGGCGCCAACGCGGCGATGCGCGCCTCGATCGCGCTCAATTCATCACGAAGCCGCCGTTCACCGGCAGCACCTGGCCGGTCATGAAGGCGGCATCGTCCGACAGGAGGAAAAGCAGCGCGCCGCACACGTCGTGCGGCAGCTGCGCGCGCGCGATGGCACGGCCCTCGCGGTACAGGCGGTGGCGCTCGGCGGGCACGTAGGCGGTGGCCTCGACTTCGGTCAGGCCGGGGTCGAGTGCGTTCACGGTGATGCCCTGCGGTCCGAGCTCGCGCGCCATGCCGCGCGTCATCGCGACCACCGCGCCCTTGCTGGACAGATACGCGAGCAGCTTCGGCGCACCCCACTGCACGGTGTCCGAGGCGACGTTCACCACCCTGCCGCGGCTGGCGCGCAGCAGCGGCAGGCACGCGCGCGTCATGAGCCAGGGGCCGCGCACGTTGACCGCCATGACGCGGTCCCAGGTTTCCACGTCCAGCTCCTCCAGCGAGCGGCCGCCCGAGTCGGTGATCGCAGCATTGTTGACCAGGCCGTCGAGCGCCTGCAGTCCCGATAGGGCGTTATCTATCGAGGCAGGCGAGGCAAGGTCGACGTGCATGAACTGCGCGCCGAGGCTTGCGGCGACGGCCGGTCCCGACTCGAGGATGTCGGCGATGGTGACGCGTGCGCCTGCGCCCACGGCGGCCTGCGCAAAGGCGCATCCCAGGCCGCGCGCGCCGCCGGTGATGAGGATGTGGCGGTCAGCGAGATTCATCGAGGGCGCGCGCCTGCTCGCGCGCCTGCATCTCGAGCATGCGGCGCACGCGCGCCATGCCGACGTCGTGCTGGTAGAGGAACTCTCGGCTGCGCGCCTCGGGCGCCATGTTCTCGAGCAGCTCGTGGTCCTGCTCGAGCACCGCCCAGTGCAGGCCTTCCAGCCGGTTGCGGTACAGGAAGCGCCATACGTCGCGCTGCCAGCCCTGAACCCTGCGGCAGCGCCAGAAGAACACCTGGGTGCGCTGCGCGTCGATCGGCGTGGCGAAACCGACGATGTAGAACGGACCGCCGGGACCGAACTTCTTCTGGTACGGAATGGAAAGGCGCATCCAGTGCGCGCCCGACTCGCCCCATTCGACCCAGTCGAAGTTGAGGCCCTGCTGGCTGGTCTTCTCGAAGACCAGCCCGGTATCGGTCTTGCGCACGCGAAACTCGGCGGTCCGGTCGCCCTGCGCCATCGAATGCGATTGCGCGTGCAGGTAGGTGCCGTGCATCGGGTCCATCACGTTGTCGACGGCGTAGCGGTAGTTGCATGCCCAGGTAGCCGTGCACAGGAAATGCGACCACTCCGGCGAGTCGAGCTGCTCGGGCAGCGCCAGCGGCGGCGGCTCGGGATGCAGCGCGTCGCCGAAGTAGACGAAGATCGCGCCGTGCAGCTCGCGCGCGGGATAGCGCCTGACCGCGCATTTTCCGACCAGCGGACTTTTCTCGATGGCGGGGACCGCGGCCACCACCCCCTCGCCGGTGACCTCCACGCCGTGGTACCAGCATGCCAGGCGCTCGCCGAGGTTCCAGCCGAGCGACAGCCGCGCGCCGCGGTGGGGGCAGCGGTCTTCCAGCGCGCGCACGCCGCCTTGCGGGTCGCGCCAAAGCACCAGGTTTTCCCCTAACCGCGTGATGCCGAGCGGCGCCTCGTGCAGGCGCCAGGCCGGCAGCACGGGATACCAGAGGTTGCGCAGGCCGGTATCGAGAAGCTGCGCCGCGTTCATGCGCCCAGGCGCGCCATCGCCTCGCGGAACGACGCCTCGGTCCAGGGCCGACCCTCGGCATCGGGAAACGGCATGGCGTTGAGCCGTGCCACCACCTCCGCCAGCGTTTCGGCGCCGTCGGCGAACACCCGCTCGAGCGCATCGCCCAGGCGGTTCTCGAACCCGGTCGGCGGCGCGGCGCGCGTCTGCCACTCGAGGTTCTGCGGCTGCTCGATGGCGCCGCGCGCGGCCGCCAGGCGCCTGGCGAGGAAGGGGTTGTGATCCATTAGCCGAGCCGCACCAGGATGCGGCTGCCTTCGCGCTTCGCCTCGTAGCAGGCGAGGTCCCGGCCGCCCGGCTCGCGGGTGCACTTGCCGCTCGGAATGTGAAAGCGCGCGCCGTGCAGCGGACACTCGATCTCCTCTCCCTCGACGAAGCCCTCCGACAGCAGCGCCTCGGCGTGCGGACAGACGTCCTCGAGCGCGTAGTAGCGGCCGTTGAGGAGGTAGACGCCGATGTTCTTGCTGCCCACCGTTGCCGACAGCGGCGTGTCCTCGGTCACCTCGTCCACCGACCCCACGTCTTCCCAATCCATCGACCTAGTTTAGCTTTTCTCGAGGCGGCTGCGAACGAGGCCGATGTGCTGGCGCAGCGCGTAGAGCTCGTCGGCGTAGGAAAGTGGCACGGTGACGGCAAAGGCGCGCCGTTCCAGGCGCTCGAGCGCCGCGAGCAGCTCCTCGCGGCTCGCGGCGCTGGCGTCCAGGTCGCTTTCGATCTGCCGCAGGTTGCGGTACCAGCGGAAAATGCGCGAGCGCACGCGGAACTCGTAGAGCGGCGGCAGCAGCCGCGACAGCGGGATCAGCACCGCGATGATGGAGAACAGCGCCACCCACATGCGGTCGACCAGGTTGGCGAGCCAGAACGGCAAGTAACGCTGCAGGAGC
>DATACE010000042.1:0-2378 GCA_036259215.1 Burkholderiales bacterium
CGCGACGCGAAGAGCGCGCTGGCTGGCACAGCGCTTCCCCGAGCTCGCGCCGCCGATGCGCCGGGCCGGCGCGCCGGCGGCGGGCGCGGCGCTGGAAAGCGGTCCTCTCGATCTCCTCTCCGTCACCAAGGCGTCACAGGCGATCTCGAGCGAGATCGACCGCGACCGGCTTCTCGAGCGCCTGCTGCAGATCGTGGGGGAAAACGCCGGCGCCCGCCGCGCGGTGCTCTTTTTGCTAGAAGGCGGCGAGCTGCTGCGCGCGGCGGCGGCCGATCTGTCCGGCGAGGCCGCGGTGTTCCTGGAGCGCGGCGAGATCGCCGCAGCCGGTGTACCGGCGAGCGTCGTGCGCCAGGTGGTGGACGACGGGGAGGCGGTGCTGCTCGAGGACGCCGCGCGCGAAGGCGCCTTCACCGGCGATCCCTACATCGCCGCCCGCGGCATGCGCTCGGTGCTGTGCCTGCCGGTCCGGCACAAGGACCGCATTGCCGGCGCGCTTTACCTCGAGAACGACATGAACTCGGGCGTTTTCACGCGCGAGCGCATGGCGGTGCTCGAGCTGCTTCTGGGCCAGGTGGCGATCTCGCTGGAGAACGCCCGGCTCTACGGCGAGCTCAAGGAGAGCCAGGATCACCTGAGCAGCGTGTTCCGCCAGACGGTGGCCGGCATCGCGCAGGTCGACCTCGAGGGACGCTTCCTGGACGCGAACGACCGCTTTTGCGAGATGGTGGGGCGGGAGGTGGCGGAGCTGCGCGGCCTGCGCATGCAGGAAATCACCCACCCCAAGGACCTGCCGCACAACGTGGAACTGTTCGGCGACATGATCCGCGGCAGCGGCCAGCCCTTCGTGATCGAGAAGCGCTATGTGCGGCCGGGCGGCGGCGACATCTGGGTGAGCAACAGCGTCTCGCTCATCCGCGACCACCAGGGCCGGCCGAAGTCGGTCGTCGCCGTGTCCCTGGACATCAGCGACCGGCGGCGCGCCGAAGCGGCGCTCGCCAACCAGAACCGGCGCGTGCGCCTGCTCTGGGAGGCGGCTTCGGTGCTGCTCCTGACCCATGAGCCGGACGCGATGCTGCGCGGCGTCTTCGCCAAGATCCAGGAGTCGCTGGGCCTCGACATGTACTTCAATTTCATGCTGTCGGAGGGGGCAGACGCCTGGAACCTCGTCTCCTACGCGGGGGTGGCGCCGCAGGACGCCCAGGCCATCGCGCGGCTGCAGGCAACGCAGGATACGCCCGAAGCGATGGCGCAGGCCGTCAGGCGCTGCGGCGGCCGCGCCTACGTCTCGACACCGCTGCGCGCCGGCGAGCACCTGCTCGGCACGCTGGCGTTCGCCAGCCGCGAGCGCGAGCGCTTCGAGCAGGAGGAGATCGAATTCCTGCAGACCCTGGCGCACTACGTGACCGTGGCCTACGAGCGCGTTCGCCTCATCGAGCAGCTGCGCGACCAGGACCGCCGCAAGGACGAGTTTCTGGCCACCCTGTCGCACGAGCTGCGCAATCCGCTGGCGCCGATCGGCAACGGCCTGCAGCTGATGCGCATCGCCGCGGGCAACCGCGCGGTGCTCGAGGAGGCGCACGCCATCATGGAGCGCCAGGTGCGGCAGCTGGTGCGCCTGGTGGACGACCTGCTCGATCTTTCGCGCATCAGCCGCAACAAGCTCGAGCTGCGCAAGGAATGGCTGGCGCTGGGCACGCTGGTGGGCAGCGCCGTCGAGACCAGCCGGCCGC
The DNA here is from genome assembly GCA_036259215.1 of Burkholderiales bacterium. Lineage (GTDB taxonomy): Bacteria > Pseudomonadota > Gammaproteobacteria > Burkholderiales > SG8-39 > SCGC-AG-212-J23. The sequence continues at coordinate 1,731 of DATACE010000042.1, forward strand.
TCATCGAGGCCGCCGGGCAGCATCTCGAGGTGCAGCTGCCCGCCGAGCCGGTGCTGCTCGACGCCGACCCGGTGCGCCTTGCCCAGGCGCTCGCCAACCTGCTGAACAACGCCTCGAAGTACAGCGACCGCGGCGGCCACATCCGCATCGCCGCAGAATGCGCGGCGGGCGAAGCGATCGTGCGCGTCAGCGACGACGGCATCGGCATTCCGGCGGACAAGCTCGCGCAGATCTTCGACATGTTCATGCAGGTGGACCGCTCGCTCGAGCGCTCGCACGGCGGCCTGGGCATCGGCCTCACGCTGGTGCGCCGCCTGGTCGAGATGCACGGCGGCACCGTCTCTGCGCACAGCGACGGCCCGGGCAAGGGCAGCGAGTTCGTCATCCGGCTGCCGGTCGTCGCCCTGCCCGCACGCGGCGCGGCGCACCCGGAGCCCGAGCGTACGGCGGGGCGCAGCCAGCCCCGCCGCCGCATCGTCGTCGCCGACGACAACCGCGCCGCCGCCGAAAGCCTGGCGCTGATGCTGCGCCACCTGGGCCACAACGTCGAGGTCGCGCACGAAGGCCGCGAAGCCGTCGCGCTCGCCGCCAGCTTCCGTCCGCACCTCAGGTTCCTCGACCTCGGCATGCCGAAGATGAACGGCTACG
>DATACE010000043.1:0-3804 GCA_036259215.1 Burkholderiales bacterium
CAATTATATTCGCTTGAGAAAGACCTTCGAGCCGCGGCGCCAGTTATAGAGCGCCTGGCGGCGCGACGGCAGCGCGGAGACGTCGGCGGCGCGAAAGCCCTGCTCGAGGAACCAGTGCGCGGCGTGCGTGGTGAGCGCGAACACGCGCCGGATCTTCAGCTCCTTCGCCCGTTCCTCGCAGGCCTTGAGCAGGTCTTCGCCGTAGCCCGCGTCGCGATAGCCCTCGGCCACGGCGAGACAGGCGAATTCGGCGCTCTTGTCTTCCTTGAACGGGTAGAGCGCCGCGCAGCCCACGATGACGCCGTCGTGCTCGACCACCAGGAAGTTGCCGATCTCGGCCTCCAGCAGCTCGCGGCTGCGCTTGACCAGCGTGCCCTCCGCCTCGAGCGGCTCGATCAGCTGCAGGATGCCGCGCACGTCGTCGATGCGCGCAGGGCGCAGCTGCTCCACCGGGTCGGCAGTGATCATGGTGCCCACGCCGGTATGGGTGAAAAGCTCCAGCAGCAGCGAGCCCGCCACGCGCCGCGTAACCAGGTGGCCGCGCGCCACGCCGCTGTCTACTGCGCGCACCGCGTGCTCCAGCGCGCGCGCCGTCTGCGGCGTGAGCCCGCCTTTCTTCAGCAGCGCCTGCGCCTCGCGCTCGGTGAGCTCCGACACGACCTGCTCCTTGCGGTCCATGGGCAGGCGGTCGGTGAACATGAGGAGCTTGTCGGCCTTGAGCGCCACCGCCACGGCCTCCGCGATGTTCTCCCAGGCCACGTTGAAGACTTCGCCGGTGGGCGAATAGCCCAGGTGCGGCACGATCACCACCTCGCCCGAGTCGAGCTCGCGCGCGATGCCCACGGCGTCGACCTTGCGCACCGCGCCGGTGAACTGGAAGTCGACGCCCCGGCGCACCCCGATGGGCTGCGCAGTGATGAAATTGCCGGAGGCGACGCGGATGCGCGCGCCCGCCATGGGCGAGTTCGGCAGGCCCTGCGACAGCAGCGCCTCGATCTCGACGCGCAGCACGCCGGCGGCCTGCTTCACTGCCATGAGCGCGGCCTCGTCGGTGACGCGCAGGCCGTGCGCATAGCGCGAGCGCAGGCCTTTCTCCTTGAGCTCGGCCTCGATCTGCGGCCGCGCGCCGTGCACCAGCACCAGGCGAATCCCGAGCGCGGCGAGCAGGTTGATGTCGTGGACGAAGTTCGCGAAGCGCGTGCGCTCGGTGAACATCTCGCCGCCGAAGGCAATGACGAAGGTGCGGCCGCGGAAGGCGTGCACGTAAGGCGCCACCTGGCGGAACCAGCGGACGAACGCCTCGGGTTGCTGCAGCGTGGCCATGTGTAGTTTTTTCAAATTGTAATGCGTAAACCGCAGGGTACTGGTACGCGTTATGCTGTTCTCCTGCCGGAGGTTTCCATGAAGCTCTTTCGCCTGCTCATTCTTCTTCCCTTCGTAACCCTCACGGTGCCCGCATGCGCGGCTACGCCGCAGCCCGAGCCGATTCCGCAAGAGGAAGGCTGGGATGCCTTCGGCCATGCGCTCACGCTCGCCCAGGTGTTCGCGCGCATCGCCGCCCATTCCGACAACCCGGAGCAAAGCTTCGACGAAGTGCTCGCCGGGCGCAGCACCGAGGCGAACCAGGCGTTCGCCGGCCTTTTCAAGGAGGCGACCGCCGAGATGCCCTCCCAGTACCGCGAGCGCGTGGCCGCCATCGGCAAGGATCTCGCGCTGGCTGCCCGCAAGCAGTCCGGCGCCTCGGCAGGCGCGCCCGCGCCCGCCGCGCGCGACGACGCCCTGCAAGCGCGCAAGGACCTCACGGCCATGGGCCTGCGCTATCACGACCCGAACGACTTTCTCGAGGCGGTGAAGCGCGACGACGCTCTGGCGGTGGAGCTGTTCATCGCCGGCCGCGGCGTGAACCTTGCCACTAAGGATGCCCAGGGGCGCAGCGCGCTTGAAATCGCGCGCGCCAACGGCAACGCGCCGATGGCCGAGCTGCTCTCTAGAAATCTCCGCGCAGCGCGCTGAGCGCCGCGAGCGCCGCGAGGGCGGCGGTCTCGGTGCGCAGGATGCGCGGTCCGAGGCTCGCCTTGGCGAAGCCGGCGCGCTCGAGGGCCGCGCGCTCTTCCTCGGCGAACCCGGCTTCGGGGCCGGCGGCAATCACCGCTTCGCCGCTCACGTCGAATTCACGGATGGAACGGCCTTGAGCGGAGAGCAGCAGCATCGCCGCCCGGGCGGGGGGGCGGTATTCATGGAAGCTCATCAACGGGCGCACCTCGGGAAGGCGGTTGCGCCCGCATTGCTCGCAGGCCGCGATCGCCACTTTGCGCCAATGCCGCTCGCGCGCCGCGGCGCGCTCCCCTTCCAGGCGCACCACCCCGCGCTTCGTCATGATCGGCTGGATCGCGGCGACGCCGAGCTCCACCGCCTTCTGGATCGTGTAGTCCATGCGCTCGCCGGAGGACACGCCCTGCACCAGCGCCACGCGCAGGGGCGACTCGCGCTCGACGTCGCTGAAGCTGCGCAAGCGCACACGGCGCTTGCCGAGGAACTCGGCCCGCCATTCGCCGCCTTGCCCATTGAACAGGGTGAGGGTATCGCCTTCGCGCAGCCGCAGCACGCGGGCCAGGTGGTGCGCGGGCGCCTCATCCAGCAGGACTTCCTGGCCCAGGGAGAACGGGGCATCCAGGTAGACGCGCGGCGTCATGCGCGCAGCAGCCGTCGCAGCCCGCGCCACACGATGCGCACCAGCAGCACCGCGGCGACCAGGAACACCGCGAGCAGGACGAAGAAAACCGCGGGGTGCGCCACGGCAACCCACAAGCCGGCCGGCACCATGGCATCCTCGGCGAGCGACGCGGTCCAGTTGCTGAACGGCTCGGGCGACGTATTCAGGGCGGCGCGGGTACCGGCCTTCGTGAAATGGACCCCGGCCGCCAGGGTGCCGCCGAGCAGCGCCGCGGCGAGGGCCAGCGCCGCACCCGAGTCGCCGAACACCGCCGCGGCAAGCGCCGCGCCGGCGGGAATGCGAATGAAGCTGTGCACGGCGTCCCACAGGCTGTCGAGCCAGGGCAGCTTGTCGGCGAAGAACTCCACCGCGGTCATGAAGCCGCTGGCACCCAGCACCAGCGGATGCTCGAGCAGCCGCAGGTGCTCGGGCAGCTCCAGCCAGCCCAGTGTGCCGGCCAGGCCGACGAGGAGAATGACGAGGTAGGCGCGCAACCCGGCGCCCCATGCCAGCGCCGCGGCGATGGCCAGGTCGGGGAGATGCTCGGCCAGCCCCATTACATGGTGGCGCCCACGACCCAGGGCGCGAACTCGTCTTCGCCGAACCCGAGCAGCTCGGACTTCGATCGCTGGCCCGAGGCGGTCGCGAGGACCAGGCGGAAGATTCGCTCGCCCGCCTGCTCTACAGTCTCGGTGCCGTCCACCACCGTTCCGCAGTTGACGTCCATGTCCTCTTCCATGCGGCCGTAGAGCGGGGAATTCGTAGCGAGCTTGAGCGACGGCGCGGGCTTGCAGCCGTACACCGAGCCGCGCCCGGTGGTGAAGCACACCACGTTGGCGCCGCCGGCGACGTGGCCGGTGACCGAGACCGGGTCATAGCCCGGCGTGTCCATGAACACCAGTCCCCTCGCCGTCACCTTCTCGGCGAACTCGTAGACCTCGACGAGGTTGGTCGTGCCGCCCTTCGCCGCGGCGCCCAGCGACTTCTCGAGAATCGTGCTGAGTCCGCCCGCCTTGTTCCCGGGCGAAGGGTTGTTGTTCATCTCCATGCGATTGCGCGCATACGCTGGTGGGAGGACTACACCGCGCGCA
>DATACE010000044.1:0-11806 GCA_036259215.1 Burkholderiales bacterium
GTCTTTTTTCAGCCGCTCGCGGTAAAGGAAGTACAGGCGCCAGTCGCCGATCGCGGCGAACTCCGACAGCGCACGCAGGAAGGCGCCGGTGTCGAGCTGCGTCTTCTCGAACTCGTTCAGCAGCGCGGTGCGCGCTCGTTCCACCTCCTCGTCGCCCACCGGCTGACGCGCGATGTCCTCGAGCACGCCGAGGAGCGCGGCACGCGCGGCCTCCAGCTTGCCGTCGTCGGGCAGCGTGCCGCCGAAGTACAGGTAGCCCGGATCATGCAGCCCGCGCTCGGCACCCCAGACGAAGCTCGCCAGCCCCTTCTGCACCAGCGCGCGGTGCAGCCGCCCCGAGGGCACCTCGCCGAGCACGCGCGTGAGGACATCGATCGCCGGATAGTCGGGGTGGTGCCCGGCAGGCACCCGGTACATGGCCGACAGGATGGGATTTTCCCCCACGCGCCGCAGGGTGACGCTGCGTTCGCCGTCCTGCGTGGGCTCCTCGGTGTAGAACACCGGCAGCTCGCGCTGCGGCTTGGGGATGGGGCCGAAATGCTTCGCCGCGAGCTCGATAGCGCGCGCCTCGTCGATGCGCCCGCCGATGATGAGCAGCGCGTTGTCGGGCTGATACCAGGTGCGGTAGAACGCCTGCAGCCGGTCGATCGGCACGTTCTCGATGTCGGCGCGCTGGCCGATGATCGGGTTGCCGTAGTTGTGCCAGGGAAAGGCGAGCTGCTGCATGCGCTGGAACAGCACCGAGCCGGGGTTGTTCTCGCCCATCTCGAACTCGTTGCGCACCACGGTCATCTCGCTCTCGAGGTCCTGCTTCGAGACGAACGAGTTCACCATGCGGTCGGCCTCCATGGCCAGCGCCCAGTCGAGGTTGTCGTCGGTGGCGGCGAAGGTCTCGAAATAGTTGGTGCGGTCGTTCGAGGTGGTGCCGTTCCAGCGCGCGCCGCGCCGCGTGAACTCCTCCTTGATGTTCGGGTGGCGCTTGGAGCCCTTGAACAGAAGGTGCTCGAGAAGATGCGCCATGCCTTTCTCGCCATAGCCTTCGTGGCGCGAGCCGACGAAATAGGTGATGTGCACCGTGACCGTGTCGATGCCAGGGTCGGGCAGCGTCAGCACGCGCAACCCGTTCGCCAGCCGGTACTCGGTGGCGCCCTCGATGGAGTGCACTTTCTGCAGCGGCTGCGCCGCCGCGGCGAGGCAGAAGCACAGCAAGAGCAGCGCGGCGTAAAGCCGGAGTTTCATAGCAGCCAGTCGAAAAGATGCAGGGCGACGAGTCCGACCGCGATGGTGGCGACCGTCAGCCGCCAGCGCCATGCGACCAACACGGCCGCCGCGCCGGCGAGCAGCCGCTCGTTGTGCAACGACAGGTATAGGACCCCTTTGTGCAGCAGCAGTTCCGGCGCCCAGAGGGCGGTAAGCACCGCCGCGGGGACGAACGGCAGCGCGCGGCGCAGCAGCGCCGGCAGCTGCACTTTATCGGGCAGCAGCAGGAACGAGGCGCGCAGGGCGAGGGTCACCAGCCCCATGCCGACGATGGCAAGCCAGAGGCTCAAGCGCGCCTGCGCACCAGCAGGCCGACGGCGATGCCGGCCACCGCGGCGGCCGCCAGGCTAAGCCGCAGGGGCAGCGCCCAGGCGGCGACCACGGTGACCGCGGCGGCGAGCGCCGCCGCCACCATGGCCCGGTCGCGCAGCAGCGGCACGGTGAGCGCGATGAAGGCGAGCGGCGCGGCGAACTCCAGGCGCCACTGCGCCGGCAGCGCGGCGCCGAGCGCGATGCCCAGGCCCACCGCCGCCTGCCAGGTCACCCAGATGGGCAGCGCCGCGCCCAGGAAGTACCCCAGCCGGCCGCGCATTTCAGGATGCTCGGTGCGCATCGGCGGATGCTCGTTGAACCGCGCGATGGACAGGCCGTAGGCATTGTCGGCGAGCAGGTAGCCCGCCGCGAGCTTCCAGCGCAGCGGCAGCCCGCCGAGGTGCGCACGCATCGAGGCGCTGTACATCATGAAGCGCAGGTTGATGAACAGCACCGTGAGCAGGATCACGGCGAGCGGCGTGCCCGCGGAGAGCAGCTGCGTCGCGGCGAGCATCGAGGCGCCGGCGTACACCAGTACCGACATCGCCATGGCAGCCAGAGGCGGGATGCCGCCCGCGACCATGGCCACGCCCGTGACCAGCCCGAACGGCGCCACGCCGAGCAGGTAGGGCGCCGCCGCGCGGGCGCCCGCGGCGGCCTCGCTGCGCTCCTTCAGAGCTGCTTCAGCATGGTGGCCGCGTCGGACACCTCGAACTTGCCGGGCGCCTCCACGTTGAGCTGCTTCACCACGCCGTTGTCGACCAGCATGGAAAAGCGGCTCATGCGCATGCCCATGCCGCGCGCGTTGAGGTCGAGGTCCAGGCCGAGGGATTTGGCCCACTGCGCGCTGCCGTCGGCCAGGAAGCGGATCTTGCCCAGCGCCTTCTGGTCGCGCGCCCAGTGGGCCATCACGAAGGCGTCGTTGGTGGCCACGCACCATACCTCGTCCACGCCCTTGCCCTTGAGCTGGTCCAGGTTCTGCAGATAGCCGGGAACGTGCTTCGCCGAGCAGGTCGGGGTGTAGGCGCCGGGCAGGCCGAAAATCGCGATTTTCTTGCCCTTGACCGCCTCACCGACGCTCACTTCCTTCGGCGGCATCGCGCATTGCGTGCCGGCGTCGAACTCGGTGGATTCCATGAGCTTGCCGTCGGGCAGCCTGTCGCCGACCTTGATCGCCATTGCCAATCTCCTGTGGGGTATCGCTGGGGGAGGGCCGATAATACCCAAACCCGTGCGATCCCTCACCCATCTTTTCGCCAGCAACCGCGCCTGGGCGGCCCGCGTGCGCGAGCAGCAGCCCGACTTCTTCCAGCGCCTCGCGCAGCAGCAGAATCCCGACTACCTGTGGATCGGCTGCTCCGACAGCCGGGTGCCGGCGAACGACATCGTCGGCCTGCTGCCCGGCGAGCTGTTCGTGCACCGCAATGTCGCCAATATCGTGGTGCATACCGACCTCAACTGCCTGTCGGTGATGCAGTTCGCCATCGACCTGCTCAAGGTGCGCCACGTCATCGTGTGCGGCCACTACGGCTGCAGCGGCGTGCGCGCCGCCTTGCGTGGCGAGCGCCACGGGCTCGCCGACAACTGGCTGCGCCACGTGCAGGACGTGCGCGACAAGCACCAGCCCATCCAGTCCGAAAACCACCTTTGCGAGCTGAACGTGATCGAGCAGGTGGCCAACGTGTGCCAGACCACCATCGTGCAGGACGCCTGGGCGCGCGGCCAGGAGCTGCACGTGCACGGCTGGATCTACGGCCTGCACGACGGCCTGCTGCGCGACCTGAACACCACCGTCGCGCGCCCGGACGAGGCGCCGGCCGCGTATCGTTCGGCGCTGGGCGCGCTATGACGGCGCATGTGCGCGAGGCGGGCGCCGGGCCCGCCGTGGTCTGCCTGCACGCCAACGCCAGCACGTCGGGCCAATGGCGCGCGCTGGGCGAGCGCCTGTCCGGCCGCTTCCGCGTGCTCGCGGTGGACGCCTACGGCGCCGGCAAGAGCCCAGCCTGGCCGGCCGACGCGCGCGGCACGCTCGACGAGGAGCTGGCGCTGCTGCAGCCGGTGCTCGACGCCCTCGATGGAAAATTCCATCTGGTCGGGCATTCGTACGGCGCGGCGCTCGCGCTCAAGGCCGTGCTGCGCGATCCCGGGCAGGTGGCGTCGATGGCGCTTTACGAGCCCACGCTGTTTGCGCTGCTGCTCGCGCAGGATGCGCACCATCCCGCCGTGCAAGGCATCCGCGACGCGGCGATCGACGCCGCCGCGGCGGTCGAGCGCGGCGACTTGCAGGCGGCGGGCGAGCGCTTCATCGATTACTGGATGGGCGCGGGCGCGTGGGCGGCCATGCCGCAAGCGCGGCGCGCCGCGGTAGCGCCCGCGATGCGCGCCGTCCGCCACTGGGCGCACGCGCTCATGACCGAGCCGACGCCGCTCGCGCGGTTCGCCGGGCTCGAGGTTCCCGTGCTGTACATGGCCGGCACGCGCTCGCCGGCCTCCTCGCGCGGCGTATTCGACCTCCTGAAAGGCGTGCTCCCGGCGGTGCAGGTGGTGGAATTCGCCGGCCTCGGCCACATGGGACCGGTGACGCACCCGGACCTGGTGAACGAGGTGATCGCGAAGCATCTGGGCGCATGAACCAGGCGCGCGCGCGGCTGGCGCGGCTCGCCTGGCTGCTCGACAGCTCGATCCCGATTCCCGGCACGCCGTTCACCATCGGGCTGGACGCGCTCATCGGGCTCGTTCCCTTCGCGGGAGATCTTGCCGGGGTGCTGCTGTCCGGCTACATCGTGCGCGAGGCGGCGGCGCTCGGCGCGTCCAAGAGCGTCCTGGCGCGCATGGCGCTCAACGTGGCCGTGGAAGGACTGGTGGGCATGATTCCGTTCGCCGGGGACTTGTTCGACGCCGCCTTCAAGGCGAACCAGCGCAACGTGCGGCTGTTGAACGCCTACCTGGACCAGCCGGTGCGCACCACGCGCGCGAGCCGGGGCTTTCTCCTCGGATTGACCCTCGCGCTGCTCGCGCTGTTCTTCGGGCTCGTGGTGCTCGGCACGCTGCTCGTGCGCTGGGTATGGAGCTGGTTCTGAAGCGCGCCACGCTCGCCGTGGCCGTCTTGGGAGTGCTGCTGCTGCTCGCTTCGGGGCCCGGCGTGCGCCTGGGCCTGTGGCCCTGGCAGACCGGTTTTCTCCTGATGCGTATCGCGGTGTACGTGGGCGCCGCCGCGGCGCTGCTCGCCCTCATCGGCATGCTCGTTCCGCGCACCCGCGGGATGGCGCTGGCGGGCGCGCTCGCGCTCGGCGTGGCCACCGCCGCGGTTCCGCTGGAGTTCCAGCGCCGCGCGCGCGCGGTTCCGCCGATCAACGATATCAGCACCGCCGGCGATACGGCCCCCGCCATGGCCGAGCAGCAGCGCCGCGCGTATCCGGAAGTTCGGCCTTTGGTGCTCGATATGGGAAGCGAAGAGGCTTTCGCGAAAGCGCTGCGGGCGGCCCGCGAGATGGGCTGGGAGATCGTGTCGGCCGACCCGGCGGCCGGGCGCATCGAGGCGGTGGCGACCACGCCCTGGTTCGGCTTCGAGGACGACGTCACGGTGGGCATCTCCGGGCAGAACGGTGCAAGCCGCATCGACGTGCGCTCGCGCTCGCGGGTGGGCCGCGGCGATGCCGGCGCCAACGCCCGGCGCATCCTGCGCTACCTGCAAATGCTCCGAGTGTGAATTGCGCAACACGCGGTCGGCGCCGCTTCGCGCTACGCTCGGCAGGTTGACATAAGAACAACGGGGAACCCATGAAGCTGCGCTGGCTCATCCCGGTCATGCTGGCATTCGCGCTCGGCGGATGCGCCAGCACCACGCCGGTGGATCCGAAAGACGAGACGCTCTCGCTGGTGTACGGCTACTTCGACATGAAGGACGCGCCTTCGAGCCTGGACTGGGTGTCGCTCAAGCAGTACGGCACCAAGGAGGGCGGCTGGTATCACCTCAAGGCGAAAGACGGCCTGTTCTTCCACGTCGGCGTCGAGCCGGGCTCCTACCAGGTGGCGAAGTTCGGCGGCATGGGCGGCGTGCCGCTGCTCACGCGCCGCGAGTTCGAGTACGACTACGGCAGCAAGGGCCGCAACCGCACGGCGGTGCGCATCGCCAGGCCGGGGGTCTATTTCCTGGGCGCGCACCAGTACGTGAATCATGCCGGCAAGGGCTTCTTCGCCGCCGACAAGTTCGAGATGAAGCCGGCCAAGGCGCCGGGCGAGAAGGAGTTGCTCGAGCGCCTGATCAAGGAGCTCGAGACCGACAAGGAGCTCGCCGGCTACACGCGTCAGCTCGGGCTCGCCAAGCGCAGGCTGTCGCAGCTATGAGGCGCCTGCTCGCGGTCGCCGCGTTGCTCCTCGCAGGCTGCGTGTCGGTCAGCGAGAAGAACGTCGAGAGCCTGGCCGAGCTCGGCTCCGACGCCGTGCTGGTAGTGGGCAAAATCGAGATCGTGCCGCCGATCAGGCCCGAGGAGCAAAGCTACAAGGCGCTCGATCCCTTCAACGGCAAGCGCCATTTCCTCGGCCGCGCGGTGATGTTCATGTCGGACAAGCGGGACTACCAGGAATACACCGGCGACGCGCTCAACCCGCCGCTGCAGGAGACCTACTTCCTCAAGGTCCCGCGAACCAAGCGCTACATGGTGAAGGGCTCGGTGACCATGGCGTTCGCGCTGCGCACCGTGTCGCGCCGCCAGGCCGTGACCGAGCAGACCGAGCTCCTGTTTCCCGCGCCGCTGGAGCTCGACATCCGCCCCGCGGACCGCGCCCTCTATATCGGCACCCTGCGCCTGCACCGCGACGAGTTCCACGAAGTGACCAAGGTCGAGGTGCGCGACGACTACGCCCGGGCGGCCGCGGAATTCCGCGCCAAGTTCCCGGGCGCTGCGCTGCCGCGCAAGGCGCTCCTGCGCCGCTGAGGGAATAGGGATATCCTTCGCCCTTGGAGGGCTTCACCATGAGAACCGTCGTTTTGCTGGCGATCCTGGCGGTCGCGGCCGGGGCCTGGGCGCAGGAGCCGAAAAAGGAACCGGCCAGGCAGGAAGAGGCCAGGCAGGAAGAGGCTAAACCCCGGCCGGCGCCGGTGGCGAAAAAATCATCGCCGAAGCGCCACCAGGATGCGCGTCACTGCCTCGAGAAGGACAGCAACACCGAAATCATCAAGTGCGCAGAAGCGTATCTGTAGGCGCGCGCAGCGGCAGGCGGCTGCCGTCCCGGGGCGCGCCCTCGGGGGCCCGCAGGCCGCCGACCTCCAGCGGCACGTAAAGGTCCGTCTTCCCCCGCCGCACCAGCAGCCCCACGCGCCCGTTACCCGGCTTGGCCAGCGCCTGGCTGAAGTCCTGCAGGCTGCGGATGCGGGTCTGGTTTACCCCGTAGACCACGTCGCCTAACCGCAGGCCCGCCTGCTCGGCCGCTGCGCCGAGCCGGATGACCGCCAGTCCGTAGCCCAGCCCGATCGAGCTCAGCGTCGCTCGCGGCAGCTCCCGCAGGCTCATGCCCAGGCCTTCCTGGGCGTCCACGGTCGCCAGCAGCAACGGGTCCTCCGGCGCGTCGCACGCGCCGAGCGCCAGGAGAAAGACCAGTGCGAGCGCCCGCATGGGCCAAGCCTTGCAATGTTTGCACCCGGGGCGGGTGCGACGCTTGCTGCCCACCGGACGACGGTCACCGGAGGCTTATGCGTTTCGCGCTTTTACCGCAGGTCGGTTACGCAGGTGTAAATGCTGCACTGTGCCTGCTGGCTGCCTGCGCGAGCACGCCGCCGCCGCACGAGCAGCTCGGCGCGGCACGCGCCATGGTGGCGCAGGCCCGCCAAGTCGCGGCCAACGACGCGCCGATGGAGCTCGCCACCGCGCAGAGCAAGCTTGCGCGCGCCGAGCAGGCGATGAAGCAGGAGGATTACCCCAATGCGCGCATCTATGCCGAGCAGGCGGAAGTCGATGCAAAGTACGCCTGGACGCTCGCGCACAATGCCCGCGCGCAGCGCGCGGCGGCCGAAGTGAGCGAGGGGATCAGCACGCTGCGCCAGGAGCTCGAGCGGAGGACCCAATGACGCGGCCGGGCTGGCTTGCGCCGCTGCTGCTCGCCGCGGCCTGCGCCTCGACGCCGCCGTCGAACCGCGCCCTCGAAAGCGCCCGCACGAGCTACGGCCAGGCGGCCGCCCATCCGGAGGTGTCGCTGCGTGCGCCGGTGGAGCTGCAGGTGGCCGAGCGCTCGCTCGCGCAGGCCGAGCGCCTGTGGCGCGAGGGCGCCGACGCGGCGATCGTGGCGCACCAAGCCTACCTTGCCGACCAGCGCGCGCGCATCGCCATGGCGAGCGCCGATTACCGCAAGGCCGAGGCGCAGGTGGCGACCTCCGGCGAGCAGCGCAACCGCGTGCTGCTCGAAGCGCGCACGCGCGAGCTCGAGGCGCAGAAGCGCGCGGCCGCGCCGCAAGCCAGGGCGCTCGCCGCCGAGATCGACCGCCTGCAGGCCGAGGTGAGCGAGCTCAGGGCGCAGCCCACCGAGCGCGGTTGGGTGCTTACGCTGAGCGGCGACCTGCTATTCGACAGCGGCGAGGCGCTGCTCAAGCCCGGCGGCAAGAAGGCGATCGAGAACCTGGCGCAGTTCATGCGCAAGGAGCCCGAGCCGAGCATCATCATCGAAGGCTTTACCGACAGCACCGGTCCGGCGGAGGTCAACCGGCGCCTGTCCGAGCAGCGCGCCATGGCCGTGCGCGACGCGCTGGTCGAGCGGGGCGTCGCGGCGCAGCGCATCCAGGCGCGCGGCTACGGGCCCGCATATCCCGTGGCGTCCAACGACACGCCGGTCGGCCGCCAGCTGAACCGCCGCGTCCAGGTCGTCATCGCAACGCTTCTTCAATAGAAAGGACCCTCATGGCCACTGCAACCCATCCCAGTTATCAAGACCGGCGCGTCAGTGAAAGACGCCGCGCCGGTTATCCCGTCGCCGGCGCGCGCGCCGAAGTCCTCAAGGTATCGTGGGGCGGCATTTTTGGCGGCGTGCTGGTGGCCCTTGGGCTGCTGCTGCTGCTCGCGGCGCTCGGCGTGGCGATCGGCATTTCGGCCGCGCAGCCCGGCGAGACCGAGGCTTCCACGCTCGGCATGGGGGCGGGCATCTGGGCCGGCCTGTCGCTGCTCCTGGCGCTGTTCGTCGGCGGCATGGTGGCGACTCGCATCGGCGCCATCTCCGACGGAGCGACCGGCTTCTTCGAAGGCGCGCTGGTCTGGGTAGTGAGCATCCTGCTCATGGTGTATTTCGCCAGCAGCGGCGTGAGCATGCTCGCCGGCGGCGCATTCCAGATGGTGGGCGGCGCCGCGCAGGCCATCAGCAGCACGGTGCAGGGCGGCGGAGCGCAGGGCGTCGACGTGTCGGGCAGCGTCGACCAGATGGTGCAGCGCCTGAAAGATCCGCAGACCGCGGAGCAGATCGCCTCCATGACCGGCATGCCTCAAAGCGAGGTGCAGGCCACGCTGAGCGAGACCGCGCAGCGGGTAGAGAACAATCGCGACAATCCGACGCAGGCGGCGGCCGAGGCCAAGGCCGGCATGGCGCAGCTCATGGAAAAAGCCAAGTCGAGCGGCGCGCTCGAGCAGAAGGCCGAGGAAGTGAAGCCTGGAGCCACCCGCGCCGCGTGGATTACTTTCGGGGCGCTGGTGCTGTCGCTGCTCGCGGCGGTGCTGGGCGCGATGAGCGGGCGTCGCCGGCCCGAGGAGGTACGCGCATGAGAACCCTTTTCTGGCTGGGGCTGGGCGCGGCGGCGATGTACCTGCTGGACCCCGAGCAGGGGCGCCGGCGCCGGGCGCTGATGCGCGACCAGGCTATCAAGGCGCGCCGCCTGATCCACGAGCGCGCCTCGGGTACGGCGCGGGACCTGGGTAACCGGGCCTACGGCGCAGCCGCGGAGGCGCGCCGCGCCGCCGGGTATCCGCTTCAGCACGAAAGCGAGCAGGAGCCCTCGCAGACGCCGCCGGGGGCGCACCACCTCGGGCGCTAGAAGCCCAGCAGCTTCTGGCCTATGGACTGGACCGGGCCCAGGGGGTTGTTGGCTTCCTCCTCCTGGGCGATGGAGGGCGTGCCGCCGGAAAGCTTGTAGATCACCACGCCTTCCTTCAGCAGCAGCAGGCCCTGGAACTTCCAGCCGGTGATCTGGGTGCTCTTGCTGAAGCCCAGCACGTCGAACACGAAGTTGCCGTTGCGGTTGCGGTTTACGCTGCTCTGGCTGATGGCGAAGCCCTTGCACAGCACTTTGGCGCTCAGGCATTCGCGCACCCCGCTGTCCAGGTCGGTGAGCGAAATCGACGAATGCGGGACGAAGCGCATCAGCACGTCGGCGTAGTTCAGGATGGCGATGTTCGGGTTGCTGCGCGGGTCCAGGCGCAGGGTTTTCAGGTCGGTCTCGGTAGTTTGCCCCGGGATCACCTTGTCGAAAGTGAGCTGCGCTTCCTCGTAGCTTTTCCACGGGCTGGCGGTGGCCTCCCGGCTGCTCGGCAGCAGCGAGCTGCAGCCGGGCGCGGCCAGGCATAACGCAATAACCGCGAACAGCCGGCGGGTCATGCCCGGACGGTAGCAGCCGGAGGTTACCTGCCCTTACCCGTTTCCCGGGCCGGTCCTAGGCCGGGCGGCGCCCGTCCAATCCCGACTTAAGTGATCCTTAACGGTTCCGCGAGGCAAAATGGCGCCATGCGAGTCCTGGTAGTGGAAGACGACCCGATGATCGGCCGCGCCGTGGTGGCCGGGCTGCACGACGGCGGGTATACGGTGGACTGGGTGCGCGACGGCGGCGAAGCCGAGCTCGCCCTGGCCAATGCGGTCTACGACCTGGCCCTGCTGGACCTGGGGCTGCCGCGGCGCGACGGCCTGGAAATCCTGAAAACGCTGCGCCGCTCCGGCAAGGAGCTGCCGGTGGTCATCATCACCGCGCGCGACTCGGTGGCCGATCGCGTGGTGGGCCTGGACAACGGCGCCGACGACTACCTGGTCAAGCCCTTCGACCTTGATGAGCTGCTGGCGCGCGCGCGCGCCGTGATCCGGCGGCGCGACGGCCGCGCCTCGCCCGAGATGAGCTACGGCGCCCTCACCATCGACCCGGTGAAGCGGCTGGTGACCTTCCGCGGCGCGCCGGTCGAGCTCTCGGCGCGCGAGTTCGCGGTGCTCGAAGCGCTCATGAAGGAGCCCGGCGCCGTAGTGTCGCGCGAGAAGCTCGAGGACGCGGTCTACGGCTGGGGCGAGGAGGTGGGCTCGAACAGCATCGAAGTGCACCTGCATCACCTGCGCAGGAAGCTCAGGCCCCAGCTCATCCGCAACGTGCGCGGCGTCGGCTACCGCATCGCCCTGCTGCAGTGACCTCCATCCGGGCGAACCTCGTCCTGTGGATGGCGAGCGCCCTCGTCCTGGGCACCGCCGTGGTGCTGGGCGCCACATACGCCCTGACGCGCAACGAGGTCGGCCGCGTGTTCGACGAGGAGCTGCGCCAGGTGGCCCACGCGGTGCACCTGCGCGAGGACTGGTCGCAGACGCGACGCATCCGCATTGCGCGACCGGGCTTCGAGCTGTCGGTGCGCGCCTACGACAAGACCGGGCGCATCTACTTCGAGACCGCGCTGCCGTCCCTGCCGGCCGACCTCGCGCAGACCTACGACGAGGGCTTCGCCTCGATGGCCACGCAGGAAGGCTCGTGGCGCGTCTACACCCATGTCACGGAGGAGGGCATCGTGCAGGTCGGCCAGGCGCTCGCCACGCGCGACGTGCTGGCGCGCGACCTGTCGATCAGCGTGCTGATGCCCATGCTCATGCTGATTCCGCTGCTGGTGGTGATCGTCGCCTGGGTGCTGAAGCGCGGCCTCGCGCCGCTGGACGAGACCTCGCGGCGGGTGAGCGACCGCGACGCCTCGCGCCTGGACCCGCTGCCTACGCACGGCGTGCCCGAGGAGCTTGCGCCCCTGGTGGAGCAGATCAATGCGCTGCTCGCGCGCCTGGAGGGCTCGCTCGACGCGCAGCGGCGCTTTCTTGCGGACGCGGCGCACGAGCTGCACCTGCAGGGCGAGCGCGGCCACCGGCGAGCGCAGCTCGTGCGCCGCGTCAGCAAGAAAGCGCCGCTGCGCGTCGAGCGAGCCCTCCAGGCGCGCGAGCAGCGCATTGATCTGCTCCACCAGGGGCGCAAGCTCCTCGGGCACGCCGTGCGTAGGCAGCGGGTCCAGGCGCGAGGCGTCGCGGTCGC
>DATACE010000045.1:0-25937 GCA_036259215.1 Burkholderiales bacterium
GACCGCTTCCTTGAGCCGCGCCCACGTGAGCGAGCGATACGCCGCGGCGAGCACGCCGCCGCCGAACGCGCCGACCGCGGCGTATCGCTCGCTCACGTGGGCGCGGCTCAAGGAAGCGGTCTATCTGACCGCGCGCACTTCGGCCATGGTGTGCTGGCTGTTCGTCGGTTCCTCCACTTTCGCCTCGATCTTCGCCTACCTCGGCGGCGAGGAAATCATCAAGCATTACGTGATCGGCCTGGACCTGTCGCCGATCATGTTCATGATCCTCGCGCAGATCATCATCTTCATCCTCGGCTGGCCGCTGGAGTGGACCGAGATCATCATCATTTTCGTGCCCATTTTCCTGCCGCTGCTGCCGCATTTCCAGATCGATCCCCTGACCTTCGGCATCCTGGTGGCGCTGAACCTGCAGACCGCGTTCCTGTCGCCCCCGATGGCCATGGCGGCGTACTACCTCAAGGGCGTGTCGCCCCCCTCGGTGCTGCTCACCCAGATCTTCTGGGGCTGCACGCCGTATCTCTTCATCATCATCCTGTGCATGGCGATGGTGTACGTGTTCCCCGGCATCGTCCTGTGGCTGCCGGACCTGATCTACGGCCGCTGACATGGATCCGACGCAACTCAACTGGCTTCCCGCGAGCGATGCGGCGCGCGCCATCCGCGACGGCGCCTTCAGCGCCGAGCAGTTGATGCAAGCCTGCCTCGCGCGGGTGAAGGAAATCGACCCGCAGGTGCAGGCTTGGGTATTCCTGGACGAGGCGCACGCGCTGGCGCAGGCGCGCGCCCGGGACCTGGACCGGGCCGAGGGCCGGCCGACCGGCCCGCTGCACGGCGTGCCCGTGGCCATCAAGGACATCATCGACACGTGCGACATGCCGACCGAGGACGGTACCGTGCTGCATGCCGGGCGCACCCCTGCCCGGGACGCCGCCGTCGTCGCCAGCCTGCGCGCGGCCGGGGCGGTCATCATGGGCAAGACCGTGACGACCGAGTGCGCCACCTACGCGCCCGGCGTGTGCTCCGCGTTGTGCGGGTCGGCGGCCGCAGTGGCGGCCGGCATGGCGCCGCTCGCCCTGGGCAGCCAGACCAACGGCTCGGTGATCCGGCCGGCCGCCTTCTGCGGCGTCTACGGCTTCAAGCCCACGTTTGGCCTGGTTCCGCGGACCGGCGTCATGAAGCTGTCGCGTACCCTGGACCACGTGGGCATGTTCGCCCGCTCCATCGACGACCTGGCCCTGCTTGCGGAAGTGCTGGTCGGTTGGGACGCCGACGATCCCGATACGCAACCTCGTGCCAGGATTCCGTTCATGCAGGTCGCCGCGCAGGAGCCGCCGCTGCCGCCGCTGCTGGGCTTTATCAAGCCGCCGGTCTGGGATCGCGCCGACAGCGACACGCGCGAAGCGTTCGCCGAGTTGGCGGAACAGATGAAGGATTGCGTGGTGGAGATAGAGCTGCCGTCCTCCACCGCCGGAATGCTGGACTGGCACCGTACCATCATGGAAGCGGAGATGGCGGCAAACCTGGACCGCGAATTCGAGCAAGGCAAGGATCGGCTGTCGGAGTCGCTGCGCACTCAGCTCGAGCGCGGCCGCGAGCTGCGCGCCTTCGACTACCAGCGCGCGCTAGCGCGCATTCCCCTGCTCAACGCCGCCTTCGACGAGATGTTCGAGCGCTGCGATGCCTTCCTCACGCCGGCGGCGCCGGGCGCCGCGCCCAAGGGCCTCGACTACACCGGCGACCCGTCGTTCTGCTCGCTGTGGACGCTGTGCGGCATGCCCGCGCTAAGCCTGCCCCTGCTGCAGGCGACCAACGGCTTGCCCATGGGGGTGCAGCTGGTCGGGCCGCGCGGCAGCGATGCGCGCCTGTTGCGCACCGCCCAATGGCTGGTCAGGCGTCTGGAGGAATAAACCGTGGCTTACAAAATCATCGCCGGGATCGTGGCTGCGGCGCTGCTGCTGACTTACATGGCGCCGGTCGTGCTCAAGCTGAAGGACACGGCGCTGTGGGTGGTCGCCGGCATCGGCATCGTCATGATGCTGGTCGATCTCTGGCAGTCGCTGCAGTCGAAGGAAGACTAGGGCGTCGCCACCAGCGCGCGCAACTTTTCCAGCTCTGCGCGCAGCTTTTCCAGCTCGCTGCAGTCCGAGAACGACAGCACCCAGTGAGTGAGCTTGCCGTCCACGCTGCGCACGGCGCCCAGCGCGAGCTCCACTTGGCGCGGCTCGCCGTCTTTGCCGCAAGTATTCACCCGCCAGCGCGTTCCCGGATCGGCAAGCGCGCGCTGCAGCGCGGCTTCGTCGCCGCGCAGGAGCAGCTTGGCGGGCGAGCGGCCCACGGCATCGGCCTCGCTCCAGCCGAAATAGCCGACGAAGGCCGCATTGACGTAGGTGATGCGCCGGTCCGGCAGCGTGGCGTCGAGAAAGGCGAGCGGAAACCCGCAAGCCTCGAGCGCGGCGCGCGACAGGGCGCTCTCGGACAGCAGGCGGAAAAGCGCCGGAGCGGCCTGAGTACGCTGCACTTTGTTAACGACCGTCATGCCCCGGTTGTGCCACGCGCAAGCGGCCGCGGGCAAGGGAAAACCTCACAAGGCTAGGCGGCGTGGCGGGTACGCTCGGAAAGCGAATAGCAATAGCGGCGCAAGCGGTCCAATTTGGCAGTCTGGATGACTTGCCGCAGGAAGCTCATGTTGCGGTCGATTTCCGACTGGTACAGGTTCGGGCCGTCGAAGTGGGCCGCGGCGAAGCGGTCGACGGCGCCGAGCTTCTTCTCCATGCGGGTACGCGCCACGTATTCGTAAAAACCCGGCGTCTTGATGATGAGGTCCTCGGGCGAGGCATAGCGCACCACCTCCCGGCCGTCGGGCAGCGTCTCGCGCGCAATGTTCGCCCAGACGAACTCGCGGTACAGGAATTCGCGGCATTTCTCGAGGTACATGCGGTCCGACATCTGGCCGATCAGGTCGGCGGTGCCGACCAGGCAGCCGAGCATGCGGTCCTTCGGCTCGTCGACCCGGATGTCGTCGATGTCCATCTCGTAGCCGGTGAAGTGCACCAGGCGCGCGGCGAGCGGCGCCTCGGCGGCGAAGCCCAGCTGCGGCAGGTAGGCGGAGATGAAGTCGGCGCTGCGGCTGACGTGCACCTTGGTGAACACGGCGCCGTTCTCTACGTGGCTCTCCGAGGTCCGCTTGAGGTAGCCCGCATCGTGCAGCAGCGCCACCAGCACGCCGAGCATGGCGCGCCGCGGCCCGAGGCGCTCACCGGCTGCGCAGCTGCGCTCGTGGCCGTCGACCAGTCGCGCCATCGCAAGCGACATGTCGAGCGTGTGGCGCACGTCGTGATACAGCGTGTCGCAGGCAAGGTAACCGGGAAAGCGGCCCTCGAACAGGGCGGCGACGTCGTCGAAGCCGCGCGCGAGCCGCGCGAGGTCGGCCCCGGGATAGCGGGCGGCAAAAATGCCGAGCACCGCATGCTTCACCCGGGACGGACTCTCGACGTCGACTCGATTGCTGACGTCGTTCTGGTTCAGCCGATCCTGCATGCCGTGGGCGCGCGGTCCTCGGCCGCGTGCCCCGCCTCCCCCTCTGGTTGCATCAAATTATCCGCTTGCGCGCAAGTGCAAGGCAATGGGGCGCCGGCCGATAACTCGCGGAAACAACGGGAGACGGCCGATAAGCCGGGTTCTGTGGCGCCCGGGTTGCCCCGGGCCGGCAGCCATTCCTCTGGGCCCGGGCTCGCGCCCGGGCTCTAGCCACCTACCCGCAAGCTGGGCCGAGCCGGCCTCTGGCACCCCTTGCAGAGCGCCGCGCTTGCCTATTTGGTGTTGCTCCGGATGGAGGTTGCCGCGTTTCACCCCCCGGGCCCCGCAGGCTTGCACCTGCAGTACCAAGGTCCCGGGGACTCGTCTCTGTGGCCCTCTTCGTCACGTCGCCGTGCCAGGGCGTTACCCTGCATCCCGCTCTGCGGAGCCCGGACTTTCCTCTGTGTTGTGCACAGCGGCTGCCTGGCCGACTCCCACCGCCATTCTACGCCCCCGCAGGGCGCGAAAATAGCGCGTGTCGTCATAGAACTCCGGACGCTCGCTCCCCGGGAGCCACCCGGGATAGCCGTAAATCGGCACCACCGGCAGGACGCGCGGCGTGGCATCGGCAGGCAGCGCGTCCAGAAGCGCGGCGGCGCGCGCGTCCAGATCCGGTCCGGGCGCGACGGGCAACGCCTTGCACGTGACCCCTGGCCAGGGCTGCGAAGCCTTGTCGAGCACGCCGTGGCCGAGTACGGCGAAGCGCATGGAGCGCAGCACCCGCTCGCGCTGGTGCCAGAACAGCTCCTTCCAGCGAAAGCCGCGCATCATCTCGATCAGGTCCGGCTCCGCGCACGCCACGATCACGCCGCCCTCGTCCAGCAGTGTGAGCAAGTCGCGCTTGCGTCCGCGCCGCCCGCGCTCACCAGGAATCGCAGCGGCGTGCAGAGCGTTGAGCCGCGCCTTGGTGCGCGGAAAGGCCAGCCACGCGAGCGCGTTGAACAGGTCGTGGCTGCTTGCAGTGCGGGTGAAGACGCAGCCGGTCTGGAATACGTGTACCTCGTAATACGCGTTCGCCGGCTGCGGCGGCACGAAGCGCACCGGCCGCCCGCTTTCGGTGCGCAGGCCCGCCTCCTCGGCGAGCGCGTTCAGGCCCTCCAGCGTCGGGGCGCCGAGCTTTTCCAGCCACGGGCGCACCGCGTCGTATACCGGATGCGCTAGGCGAGCTTCCAGGGGATCGTCTCGCCCGCGCGCAGGGGCACAAGCTCCTCGCCGCCGAACTTCAGCCGCTGCGGCACGGTCCAGTCCTCGCGCAGCAGCGTCACGCTGTCTTCGTTGACCGGCAGGCCGTAGAAGCGCGCGCCAAACAGGCTGGCGAACCCTTCCAGCCTGGCAAGCGCGCCGGCTTCCTCGAACGCGACGGCGTAGAGCTCGAGCGCCGCGTGGGCGGTGTAAATGCCGGCGCAGCCGCACGCGGCCTCCTTGTCACGCCGCGGATGCGGCGCGCTGTCGGTGCCCAGAAAAAACTTCGGATTGCCGGAGGTGCACGCCTCGACCAGCGCCTCGCGGTGCTCCTCGCGCTTGAGCACCGGCAGGCAGAAGTGGTGCGGCCGGATGCCGCCGAGGAATAACGCATTGCGGTTCATGAGGAGATGGTGCGCCGTGACGGTGGCCGCGACATTCGGTCCGGTGGCCTCGACGTACTGCACGGCGTCGCGCGTGGTGATGTGCTCCAGCACGATCTTCAGGCCCGCAAAGCGCTCCACCGTGGGCCCGAGCACCTCGTCGATGAAAGCCTTCTCGCGGTCGAATACATCGATGGCGGGGTCGGTGGACTCGCCGTGCACCAGCAGCGGCAGCCCGACCTCCTGCATCTTCTCGAGCGCGTTGAAGCAGCGCGAAATGCGCGTCACGCCCGCATCCGAGTGGGTGGTCGCGCCGGCAGGATAAAGCTTCACCCCGTGCACGTGGCCCGAAAGCTTGGCGCGCACGATCTCCTCGGGCGGGGTGTCGTCCGTCAGGTACAGCGTCATGAGCGGCTCGAACGCCGCGTTCCCGGGCAGCGCGGCGAGTATGCGCTCGCGGTACTCGAGCGCCTGGTGGGTGGTGCGCAGCGGCGGCTTGAGGTTCGGCATGATGATGGCGCGCGCGAAGCGGCGCGCACTGTCGGCGAGCACCGAAGCCATCGCGGGCCCGTCGCGCAGGTGCAGGTGGCAGTCGTCCGGACGCCTGAGCGTCAGCCGGTCCATCGGCCGATTCTACTTGGACCGCTCCAGCGCCCTGCGGTAGAGCTCGCGCTTCGGCGCGCCGGTGATGCGCGCCGCCAGCCGGGCGGCATCGCTGGGCGCCAAGGCCTCCAGCAGCACGCCGAGGACACGGTCCGCGCTCGCCAGGGCCGGGTCCTGGGGCGCGCCGGGCGCGAGCACGAGGACGAATTCCCCCTGGGTGCGGTGCGGCTGCGCCGACAGCCAGGCAGGCGCCTCGCCCAGCGACAGGCGAACCACCTCCTCGAACTTCTTCGTGAGCTCGCGCGCGATCACGATTTCCCTGTCCGGGCCGAAGCGTTCGGCGAGATCCTGCAACGCTTCGACGATGCGATGCGGCGCTTCGTACAGGATGACCGGGAACGGCAGGTCGAGCTCCTCCAGCGCCCTGCGCCGCGCGGCCGGCGCTGCCGGCAGGAAGCCGGCGAAGAGGAAGCGGTCGGCGGCGAAGCCCGCGGCCGAGAAGGCCGCCGCCGCAGCGCTCGGTCCGGGCAGCGGGCTGACGCGGATGGCGGCGCGGTGCGCCAACTGTACCAGCAGCGCGCCCGGGTCGGACAGGCCCGGCGTCCCGGCGTCGCTCACCAGCGCGACGTTGCGGCCTTCCTTGAGCGCTTCGATCAGGTGCGCCGAGGCGGTGCGCTCGTTGTGCTCGTGCAGCGCGAGCGTGCGCGTCGCGATGCCGTGGCGCGCGAGCAGGGTGCGGGTGGTGCGCGTGTCTTCGCACGCCACGAGGTCGGCGCTGCGCAGGGCCTCAAGGGCGCGCGGGCTGGCATCGGCGAGGTTGCCGATGGGCGTGGCGACGACGAACAGGGTGCCCGCAGTCATTCGCATAGCTGTTCCTTGGTGTTTCGGTCAACCGGAAGGGCGGATGTGCCGTTAAGCGTGCCATGAACCGAGCGCGCGCGCGAGCCAACCAAGCGGGCACGCGAGCCAACCAAGCGGGCGCGCGAGCCGAGGACCTGTGCGCCGGGCTGCTGCGTGGCGCGGGTCTGCGCGTGCTGGAGCGCAACTGGCGCTCCCGCCTGGGCGAAATCGACCTGATCGCGGACGACGGCGGCGTGCTGGTATTCGTCGAGGTGCGCATGCGGCGCGGCTGGGGCTTCGGCGGCGCCGCCGAAAGCGTCACCGCGGCAAAGCGCGCACGCATTCTGGCCGCGGCGCAGCTTTATCTTTCGCGCCGGCCGCAGGCGCGCTGTCGCTTCGATGTGTTCCTGATCGACGGACCGGCGGGCGACGTGCAGTGGATCCGCGATGCGTTTGGCGAATAGCTCGCGCGAGTGCTGCTCGCTCTGCTGTGCTCCGGGCCGGCGCCCGCCCAGGACCTTGGCGCTCGCCTGCTGGTGCAAAGCTCGCCGCTCGCGGGTTTCCGCCATTACGCCGCCGGCGAAGTCTGGCCGAAGCTCAAGGTCGGCGACGAGCTGCAGCTCGTGCGCGAGCGCGTCAATCCGCACGATGCGAATGCCGTTGCGCTCGCCTGGCGCGGCCGCAAGCTCGGTTACGTGCCGCGGCGCTCGAACGCCGCAATCGCGTGGGGGCTGGACCGCGGCGCAGCGCTCAGGGCGCGCATCAGCCGTCTGGCGATGCATCCCAACCCGGCGCGCCGGCTCGAGTTCGAGGTGTTCATGGAGTGACGGTGTAAAATCGTTCGCATGGCACAGCTCGACGCAGCGCTTCGCATGCGGGTCACCGCACAGTTCGCCGAAAGCGCGCAGCTGAAGATCGACGCGTCGCAGGCGCTGGCCGAGCCGGTCGCGCGGGCCGGCGTGCTGCTCGCCGAAGCCCTGCGCGCGGGCGGCAAGGTGCTCTCCTGCGGTAACGGCGGCTCGGCTGCTGACGCGCAGCATTTCGCCGCCGAGCTGGTCAACCGCTTCGAGCGCGAGCGCGCGCCGCTAGCCGCGGTCGCCCTCACCACCGACACCTCGACCCTCACGTCCATCGCCAACGACTACGCCTACGAGCAGGTTTTCGCCAAGCAGGTTCGGGCGATCGGCCGGCGCGGCGACGTGCTGCTTGCGATCTCGACCAGCGGCAATTCGGCCAACGTCATCGAGGCGATGCGCGCGGCCGGCGAGCTCGGCATGCGGGTGGTCGCCATGACCGGCAACGGCGGCGGCAGGATGGGCGCCATGCTCACGGCGCAGGACCTGCAGATCTGCGTGCCGCACAAGCGCACCGCGCGCATCCAGGAGGTGCACCTGCTGGTGCTGCATTGCTTGTGCGACGGCATCGATTTCCACCTCTGCGGGGGAGACGCATGAAGCTGTACTGGCTGGTCTGCCTGCTCGTGCTGCAAGGCTGCGCCGCGGCGCTGATCGGCGCGGGCGGCACGGCGGCGGTCAGCACCGCGTTCGAGCGCCGCACGACCGCGGCGATTTTCACGGACGAGAGCATGGCGCTCACCATCCGCGACCGCATCAACGAGCGTTTCGGCAGGCTGACGCACGTCAATGTCGCCCCCTACAACCGCGTGGTCCTGCTTACCGGCGAAGTACCGGATGCGGCGACGCGCGCGGCGATCGAGGCGGACGTGCGCGACATCGCCAACGTGCGCGGCGTGGTGAACGAGATCCAGATCGCGCCGCCCTCGTCGCTCGCCGCCCGCGCCAACGACTCGCTCATCACGACCCGGCTCAAGACCCGGTTTCTCGACGCCAACAAGTTCAATCCGGTGCACGTCAAGGTGGTGACCGAGGCCGGGGTGGTCTACCTGCTGGGTATCGTCACCGAACAGGAGGCGAGCGACGCGGTGGAGCTCGCGCGCACCACCGGCGGCGTGATCAAGGTGGTGAAGATGTTCAGCTATTGCCAGCCGACGGACGAGCTGTGCCGGCCGACCGAGCGCCCGGCCGTACCCGCCCAGGGGTCGTGAAGCCGCCGGCGTTCGAAGCGAAGATCCAGCCGCCCGCCGGCGTGGCGCAATGGATCGGCCGCCTGCCGCGGCCCCTCGTGTTCACGAACGGGGTTTTCGACATCCTGCACCGCGGCCACGTCACCTATCTCGCCCGCGCCCGGGACCAGGGCGCCGCCCTGCTCGTGGCGCTCAACAGCGATGCGTCCGCCCGCCGGCTGGGCAAGGGCGCTGACCGGCCCGTCAATCCGCTGGAGGACCGCCTGGCGCTCGCCGCGGCGCTCGCCTCGGTCGATGCCGTGACCTGGTTCGAAGAGGACACCCCGGAGGCGCTGATCGGCGCGTGCCGGCCGGAAGTTCTCGCCAAGGGCGGCGACTGGCCGGTGGAACGCATCGCCGGGGCGCAAGGCGTACTGGCGCGCGGCGGTCGGGTGCTGTCGATTCCGTTCGAGCACGAGCGCTCCACCACGGCGCTGATTCGCCGCATTCGGCAGTAATATCGCCTCCATGCGGCTGCACCAGCTCAAGGTGGATTACGACGCCGAACAGGACCGCCTGCTGATGCTGGTGGCCACCAGCGAAGGAGTGGAGCTGCGCCTCGCCCTTACGCGCCGTTTCGTGAAGCTGCTGTGGCCCCTGCTGGTGAAGCTGGCGGAGGAGGCGAGCCCGCGCATCCGCACCCAGGCCAACCCGGAGGCGCGCAAGGCGCTCCTCGGCCTGGAGCACGAGCACGCGGTCTCCAAGGCCGATTTCTCCAAGCCCTACGACCCGGGCGCGAGCGCCACGCCGCTGGGCGCGGCGCCGCTCCTCCTTGCACGCATCCAGACCGGCCGCGATCGCAAAGGCCAGCCGGTGGTGGCGCTGCATCCGTCACAGGGGCAGGGCATCACGCTGACCTTCGACTCCGTCCTGCTGCACTCGGTTTGCCGGCTGCTGCAGTCCGCGGTGAAGAAAAGCGACTGGGACATGGAGCTCAAGCTTCCGGGCACCGAGCCCGCCGAGGCCCCCGAGCGCACGGCGCGCACGCTCAACTGACTTATAATCGGGGGCTATCGCTTCTGCCTTCGAACAACTTGGCCTGATCCCCCCGCTTGCGGCAGCCGTAGCCGAGCTAGGCTACGACCAGCCCACGCCCATCCAGGAGCAGGCAATTCCGCTGGTGCTCGCCGGGCGCGACCTGATGGCCGGCGCCCAGACCGGCACCGGCAAGACCGCCGCGTTCGCCCTGCCGATCCTGCAGCGGCTGTTTCCGCAGGCGAGCGCCTCCGCTTCGCCTGCCCGGCACCCGGTGCGGGCGCTCGTGCTGACGCCGACACGCGAGCTCGCCGTTCAGGTGGCGGCCAGTTTTCGGGACTACGGCCGGCACGTTCCCCTGCGCAGCACGGTGGTCTACGGCGGCGTCGACATGAACGCCCAGATCCAGGAGCTGCGCCGCGGCGTGGAAGTGCTGGTGGCCACGCCCGGGCGGCTGCTCGACCACGTGCAGAACAAGACCGTGATGTTCAACCAGGTTTCCATGCTGGTGCTGGACGAGGCCGACCGCATGCTCGACATGGGATTCCTGCCGGACATCAAGCGAATCATCGCCCTTTTGCCGGCGAAGCGGAAGAACCTGCTGTTTTCGGCCACCTTCCCGGACGAGATCCGCACCCTGGCGAAGGCCCTGCTGACCGACCCGGCGGAAGTCCAGATCGCGGCGCGCAACGCCGTCGCCGACCTCGTGACCCACGTGCTGCACCCGGTGGCGCGCGAGAAGAAGCGGGAGCTGCTCGCCTACCTCATCCAGACGCGCGCGTTGAAGCAGGTGCTGGTGTTCACCGGCACGCGCATCGGGGCAAACCGCCTCGCGCACCAGCTGCGGCGCGACCACATTCACGCCGACGCGATCCACGGCGACAAGTCGCAGGCCGAGCGCGAGCTCGCGCTGGACGACTTCAAGGCCGGCAAGACCGCGGTGCTGGTGGCCACCGACGTCGCTTCGCGCGGCCTGGACATCGAGGGCCTGCCGCAGGTCATCAATTTCGACGTGCCGCATTCACCCGAGGACTACGTCCACCGTATCGGCCGCACCGGGCGCGCCGGCCTCACGGGCGAGGCGATATCGCTGGTCGCTCCGGAGGACATGGAGTCGATCGCCGCAATCGAGAAGCTGATCAAGAAGCGCATCGAGCGGGTGTTGATTGCAGGCTTCGAGCCCAATGCCGGCACCGTCGCCACGCTGATGGGCGGCCAGTCGTCCCGGCATCCGGCGGTGCGGCGCGAGGCGCGACCGCAAGGCAAGAAGCCGCCCGCCGACCCCATCTTCTCCAAGCCCTACGAGCCTTCCGGGGCGGCGCCCGAGCCGCCCAAGCCGGAAGCGCCGCGCTCCAAGCGCAAGCAGCCGCAGGTCGCCGCCCTGCTGGGCGGATTGAAAAGAGCCTAGACGCAGCGCGCGCCGTCGACCTCGATGCATACCCCGCTGATGAGGCTCGCCTCGTCGGAGGCGAGGTAGAGGCAGGCGTTGGCCACGTCGAGCGGCGTGGAGAACCGGCCGAGCGGGATGGTGGCCAGGAAAGCCTTTTTCGCCTCTTCGGTGAGCGCGCCGCCGGCGAACTCGGCGGACAACGCCGTTTCCGGGCTGAACACCGGGTTCACGCAGTTGACGCGGATGCGCTCGGCGCCAAGCTCGCCGGCCATCGATTTGGATAGCACGATGACCGCGCCCTTGGAGCTGTTGTAGACCGTGAGGCCGGGCCGCGGGCGGATGCCGGCGGTGGAGGCGATGTTGACGAAGCAGCCGCCGCCGCGCTTGCGGAACACCGGCACCGCATGCAACGCGGACAGGTACACGCTTTTCACGTTCACGGCGTAGACCTTGTCGAACTCCTGCTCGGTCACTTCCAGGTATGGCTTGCGGCGGTGGGTCCAGCCGGCGTTGTTCACCACGATGTCGAGCGCCGGGCCGGCTGCGCGCACCAGTCGCGCCCAGTCCTCGCCCTTGGTGACGTCCGCCTCCGCGAAGCTGCCGCCGATCTCCTTCGCCACCCGCTCCCCGTTCTTCGCGTCGATGTCGCTCACCACGACGCGCGCGCCCTCCTCGGCGAAGCGACGGGCGATGCCGGCGCCGAAGCCCGAGGCCGCTCCGGTGACGATGGCGAGCTTGTTGGTGAGCCGCATCCGGTCCTCCTACCCTTTGAAAGGGCTATGTTCGCATAGCTCGTTCACGTAGCGCTCGATGCCCGCGCCCTCGCGCTCCAGGAACGTTTCCACCGCGCGCGCGAACCGGCTGTGCGCGAGCCAGTGCGCCGAAAGCGTCTCCACCGGCAGCAGGCCGCGGAACAGCTTGTGTTCCCCTTGAGCGCCGCCCTCGAAACGCTGCAGCCCGCGGACGATGGCGTACTCGATCGCCTGGTAATAGCAGCACTCGAAGTGCAGCAGCGGCACATGCTCCACGGCGCCCCAGTAGCGGCCGTAAAGTCCTTCCCCGTCCTTGAGAAACAGCGAGGCCGCAACCGGACGCGCCTCGCGCTCGGCCACCACCATCACGATATTGGAGGGCAGGGTGGCGCCGATGCGCATGAAAAAGGCGAGGCTCAGGTACGGGCTGGAGCGGTGCGCCGCGTAGGTGCGGCGGTAGCAGCGGTTGAAGAACTCCCAGTGGTGCGGCTCGATCGCCGCGCCTTCCAGCCAGCGGAACGTGACCCCCGCCTCGCGCACGCGACGGCGCTCCTGCCGGATGTTCTTGCGCCGTGCGTGGTTCATGCGCGCGAGGAACGCCTCGAAATCGGCGAAGCCCTCGTTGCGCCAGTGGAACTGCACCGTGCGCCGAAGCATCATGCCGGCCTCGTGCAGCAGCGCGGCCTCGTCTTGGGCGGGGAACAGCACGTGTAAAGACGAGGTCTGCCGGGCGAGCTCGAGCGCCGCCCCGATCAGCGCGCGCCGGCTGGCGGCATCGCGCGCCAGCAGCCGGCGGCCTTGCACCGGGGTGAAGGGAACCGCGCACAGCAGCTTGGGGTAGTACTCCACGCCGTTGCGTTCGTGCGCGTCGGCCCACGCCCAGTCGAAGACGTACTCGCCATAGGAATGTGACTTGACGAACAGCGGCATGGCGGCGACCAGCGCGCCGGCACGCCGCAGGAGCAGGAACTGGGGCAACCAGCCGGCGCCCGCGGCGGCGCAGCCGGTGTCGATGAGCGCCGAGAGGAACTCGTGGCGCACGAAGGGCTGGGGACCGGCGAGCTGGTTCCATTCCGCCGGGTCCACGCCGGCCAGCGATTCGACGACCTGAAAGCTTTCCACGCTACAATGATCTCGCAACCCAGGAGGAACCGGGCATGAAGAAAATCGAAGCCATCGTGAAGCCGTTCAAGCTGGACGAGGTACGCGAGGCGCTGTCCGAGGTGGGCGTCACCGGGCTGACCGTCACCGAGGTGAAGGGCTTCGGCCGGCAGAAGGGCCACACCGAGCTCTACCGCGGGGCCGAATACGTGGTCGATTTCCTGCCCAAAGTAAAGATCGAGGTGGTCGTGGCGAACAACCAGGTCGAGGGCGCGATCGACGCGATCGTGAAATCCGCGCGCACCGGAAAGATCGGCGACGGCAAGATCTTCGTCACCTCCGTGGAGCACGTGGTGCGCATCCGCACCGGCGAGACCAACGAGGCCGCGGTCTAGCCTTTCAGCAAAACCAGCGCGGCCCCGCTGCCGCCTTCGGAAGGCGGCGCCTGGCAGAACGCGAGCACGTCGTCGCGCAGCGCCAGCCACTTCCTCAGCTTGCCTTTCAGCACCGGCTCGCGGTTGCGCGAGCCCAGCCCCTTGCCGTGCACGATGCGCACGCAGCGCACGCCGCGCTTGGCGCAGCGGCGCAGGAACAGCGCGACTGCCTCGGCCGCTTCGCTGCGGTTCATGCCATGCAGGTCCAGGCCGTCCTCGACCACCCAGTGGCCGCGGCGCAGCTTGCGCAGCAGCTGGCGCGGCAGCCCTTCACGCAGGAAAACCAGCTCCTCGCCGGATTCCAGGGCGTCGTCGATCGAAAGCGGGCCGTGTAGCGATTCGGCCAGGGCGGCGTGCTCGTCGCGCTGCCTTTGCCGAGCCACCGGCGCCGGGCGCGCGCGCGGCAGCGGCAGCCGTCGCGGCTTGGCGAGCGGCTCGACCCCGGCAAGCGCCCGGCGGAACTCCTCTTCGTCGTCAGGCGGCGAGCGCATCGAGGTATTTCTCCGCGTCCAGGGCCGCCATGCAGCCGCTGGCGGCGCTCGTGACCGCCTGGCGGTAGACATGGTCCTGGACGTCGCCGGCGGCGAACACCCCCGGGATGCTGGTGGCGGTGGACTGGCCCTCGCGGCCGCCTCGCGTCACGATGTAGCCGTTTTCCATCTCCAGCTGGCCGGCAAAGATGCCGGTGTTGGGCGTATGGCCGATGGCGACGAAAAAACCCTTGGCCGCGAGGTCGGTCTGGGCGCCGCTCTTGAGGCTGCGCACCCGCGTTCCGGTCACGCCGCTCGCGTCGCCCAAGACCTCTTCGACGACCGAGTCGAGCACCAGGGCGATCTTCTCCTCCCGCACCCGCTGCATGAGCTTGTCCACCATGATTTTCTCGGCGCGGAACTTGTCGCGGCGGTGAACGAGCATCACCCGGCGGCACAGGTTCGCCAGGTAGAGCGCCTCTTCCACCGCGGTGTTGCCTCCGCCCACCACTACCACGTCCTGGCCTTTGTAAAAAAAGCCGTCGCAGGTGGCGCAGGCCGAAACGCCGCGGCCCATGAACTTCTGCTCCGAAGGCAGCCCCAGATACTTCGCCGTGGCTCCCGTGGCGACGACCAGCGCGTCGCAGGTGTAAGTGGCCGCATCTCCCTCCAGCGTGAACGGGCGCCCACCCAGGCGAGCCGTATGGATATGGTCGGCAATGACCTGCGTGTCGAAGCGCTCGGCGTGCTTCTGGAAGCGCTGCATGAGGTCGGGCCCCTGCACGCCGTCGGCGTCCGCGGGCCAGTTGTCGACATCGGTGGTGGTCATGAGCTGGCCGCCCTGCGCGATGCCTGCGACCAGCACCGGGCGCAGGTTGGCGCGCGCGGCGTACACCGCGGCCGTGTAGCCGGCCGGGCCGGAACCTAGGATCAGCAGACGAGCGTGGCGCGTGGGCATTTCTGGGCGCGGCCTGACGATGAAATTGGCGAGGCATTATAGATGTTTGCTACCATTGCCCGAGAATAAGGGAGGGAAATTGCCATGGCCACAACGGTCTCCACGGCGGTGCTGAAGGCAGTGCCGCTTTTCTCGAGCGTTCCCGAGGATCAGCTGCGCATGCTCACCACGGTCGTGTCGCGCAAGAGCGTCGCGCGCTCGACCACGGTAATGTCCGGCGGCGACCCGACGGACTCGCTCTACATCGTCCTTTCCGGCCGCCTCAAGGTGATGATGAGCGACGCCGAGGGCAAGGAAGTGATCCTGACCATCCTCGGGCCGGGCGAATTCTTCGGCGAGATGGGGCTGATCGACGACGAGCCGCGCTCCGCCAGCGTGGTCGCCATCGAGGCGTGCGAGCTCCTGTACATCGCCAAGCGCGACTTCAAGAAGTGCCTGGCCGACAACTTCGAGATGAACATGGCGGTGATGCGCGGCCTGGTGAAACGGCTGCGCGAGGCCGACCGCAAGATCGGCAGCCTGGCGCTGCTCGACGTCTACGGCCGCGTGGCCCGGCTGCTGCTCGACATGTCGGAAAACGTCGATGGCGAGAAAATCGTCACCAAGCGGCTGCCCAAGCAGGACATCGCCAAGATGATCGGCGCCTCGCGCGAGATGGTGAGCCGGGTGATGAAAGATCTGCAGATGGGCGGCTACATAGAGATGCGCGGCTCCAACATCGTGCTGCGCGATTCCATCATCCTCCCGGAGTGAGCCGCACGGCCCAGAAAAGCGCCGCGCCTCTCCCCGCCAAGCTTGCCGGCCTGCTGCGCGAGGCCAAGTGGCTGGCCGTCGTCGCGCTGGCGGCCTACCTGGTCCTGGTTTTTGCCACCTTCAATCGTGCCGACCCGGGCTGGTCGCACAGCGCCACCGACGCGGTCACGCGCAATGCCGGCGGCGTGGTCGGCGCCTTCATCGCCGACCTGCTCCTCTATCTTTTCGGGCTGTCCGCCTATTGGTGGGTAGCGCTTTGCGTCTATGTCGTCGTGTGGGGCTACCGGCGGCTGGATGGCAGCGGCCTCATCGACCGCCGGCCGCTCGGGCTGGCGCTGGGCGGGTTCCTGCTGTTGCTCGTCACCAGCGCCGCGCTCGAGGGCCTGCGGCTGCATAGCCTGGTCGCCGAGCTGCCCTATGGGCCGGGCGGCGTGGTCGGCGGCATCGGCCCTCTCCTGGCCGACAACCTGGGGTTCACCGGGGCGACGCTCCTGCTGCTCATGCTGGCGGCGGTAAGCCTGAGCCTGTTCACGGGCGTATCGTGGCTCGCCGTGTCCGAGGCCATCGGCCTCGCGCTGGAGCGGGGCTATGCCCGCACCCGCGACGCGTGGGACCGCCGCCGCGATCGCAAGCTGGGCGAGCTGGCGCGCGAAGAGCGCGAGTTCGTGGTCGGCATCGAGAAACTGCGCGAGGAGGACCACCCGCCGTTGCGCATCGAGCCGCCGGTCAAGGAAATCAGGAAGTCCGAGCGCGTGCAAAAGGAAAAGCAGGTGCCGCTGTTCGAGGAGCTGCCCGATACGCCGCTGCCGCCGCTCAAGCTGCTCGACGAGGCGCGACAGGAAGGCGAGCAGGTGAGCGCCGAGACGCTGGAGTTCACCTCGCGGCTGATCGAGAAGAAGCTATCCGACTTCGGCGTTGCGGTGAAGGTGCTCGCCGCCTACCCGGGGCCGGTGATCACGCGCTACGAGATCGACCCCGCGGTGGGGGTCAAGGGCAGCCAGATCGTCAACCTGGTGAAGGACCTGGCGCGCGCGCTGTCGGTAGTGTCCATCCGGGTGGTGGAAACGATCCCGGGCAAGTCCTGCATGGGGCTGGAAATTCCCAATCCGCAGCGCCAGACGGTGCGCTTGTCCGAGATCCTGGGGTCCGAGGCCTACCACGCGATGCATTCGCCGCTCGCCCTCGCGCTGGGCAAGGATATCGCGGGCAACCCGGTGGTCGCCGACCTCGCGCGCATGCCTCACCTGCTGGTGGCCGGCACCACCGGCTCCGGCAAGTCGGTGGCGTTGAACGCGATGATACTGTCGCTGCTCTACAAGGCCGAGCTGCCGCACGTGCGCCTGATCCTGATCGACCCGAAAATGCTCGAGCTCTCGGTCTACCAGGACATCCCGCACCTGCTCGCCCCGGTGGTCACCGACATGAAGCAGGCGACCAACGCCCTGGGCTGGTGCGTGGCGGAGATGGACCGGCGTTACAAGCTGATGAACTGGCTCGGGGTGCGCAACCTGTCGGGCTTCAATCACAAAGTCGCCGAGGCGGAGAAGCACGGCCGCAAGCTGGACGATCCGTTCACCCTGGATGCGGGGGAGCCGCAGCCGATCCAGCCCCTGCCGCACCTCGTGCTGGTCATCGACGAGCTCGCCGACCTGATGATGGTGGTCGGCAAGAAGGTCGAGGAGCTGATCGCCCGCCTGGCGCAAAAGGCGCGCGCCGCGGGCATCCACCTGATTCTTGCCACGCAACGGCCCTCGGTCGACGTGATTACCGGCCTTATCAAGGCCAACATCCCCACCCGCATCGCTTTCCAGGTGTCCTCCAAGGTGGACTCGCGCACTATCCTGGACCAGTCCGGCGCCGAGGCGCTGCTCGGCTCGGGCGACATGCTGTACCTGCCGCCGGGCACCGGGCT
This sequence comes from Burkholderiales bacterium, assembly GCA_036259215.1. Taxonomy (GTDB): domain Bacteria; phylum Pseudomonadota; class Gammaproteobacteria; order Burkholderiales; family SG8-39; genus SCGC-AG-212-J23. Next base: position 17,416 of record DATACE010000045.1, read on the forward strand.
GCCGCAGCGCGTGCACGGTGCTTTCGTCGCCGACCACGAGGTGCACAGGGTGGTGGAGCACCTGAAGAGCCTCGCCAAGCCCGAGTACCTCGGCGAGGTGCTGGAGCCGGCGGGATCCGACGAGACAGGGGTGAACGCCTCGGGCGAGCCGACCGGGGAAAAGGACCCGCTGTACGACCAGGCGGTGGAGATCGTGCTGCGCACGCGCCGGCCGTCCATTTCCCTGGTGCAGCGGCATCTGCGCATCGGCTACAACCGCGCCGCGCGCCTGATCGAGGACATGGAGCGCGCCGGCATGGTCTCCGCGATGCAGACCAACGGCAACCGCGAGGTATTGGTCCCGGCCAAGGCAGAGTAAGCTTGGCCTGATGCGGTTCCTGGCGGTTTTTCTCGTGTTGTGCCTGTCCACGGCTCAGGCGGACAGCCTCGACCGGTTCAAGACTTTCCTGGGCGACACGCAGTCGGCGCGTGCCGACTTCGAGCAGAAGGTCTACGGGCGCGAGGGCAAGCTCATGCAGGAGTCGAGCGGCAGCTTCGTGTTTCAGCGTCCGGGGCGCTTTCGCTGGACCTACGCCAAGCCGGTGGACCAGCTCATCGTCGGCGACGGCGAGCGCGTATGGATCTACGACCGCGACCTGAACCAGGTCACCGTGCGCCGCCTGTCGCGCGCGCTCGGCTCGACGCCGGCGGCGCTGCTCGCCGGCGCAAGCGATGTCGAAAAAGCCTTCGAACTGCGCGACGTGGGCAGCCGCGACGGGCTGGAATGGATGGAGGCGCGCCCTAAGGAGCCCGAGGCCGGGTTCGAGGTGGTTCGCATGGGCTTCGGTCCGCAGGGCGTGCAGGCGATGGAGCTGGTGGACCACTTCGGCCACACCACGCGGCTGCGCTTCAGCAACCTGCAGCGCAATCCGAAGGTCGACCCGGCGCAGTTCCGTTTCGAGCCCCCGCCGGGAGCCGACGTCCTCGGGGAAAAGTGAGCGACCTCTTCGGCAAGGCCGAGCCGGCCGCGCCGCTCGCCGAGGCGCTGCGCCCGAAGTCGATCGACGACGTGGTGGGCCAGCGGCACCTGCTCGGGCCGGGCAAGCCGCTGCGCCTCGCTTTCGAATCCGGCAAGCCGCACTCGATGATCCTGTGGGGGCCGCCGGGCTCGGGCAAGACCACCCTCGCGCGCCTCATGGCGAAGACTTTCGAAGCCGAGTTCATCGCCCTTTCCGCGGTGTTCTCGGGCGTCAAGGACATCCGCGAGGCGATGCAGGCCGCGGAAGCCGAGCTGGCGCGCTCCGGGCGCCACACCATCCTGTTCGTCGACGAGGTGCACCGTTTCAACAAGGCGCAGCAGGACGCCTTCCTGCCCTATGTCGAGCGCGGCCTGATCACCTTCGTCGGCGCCACCACCGAGAACCCTTCTTTCGAGGTCAACAGCGCGCTGCTTTCGCGGGCCGCCGTTTATGTCCTGCAGCCTCTGACTCCTGACGAACTTCAAGTTCTTTTGAAAAGAACACCCCTCAAAGCCGATGACGAAGCCGCCGCTCGCCTGATCGGCTTTGCCGACGGCGATGCGCGCAAGCTGCTCAACGCGGTGGAAATCATCCGCAATTCCGGAGTCGATACCGTCGACGGCGCGCAAGTGGAGCGCCTGCTGGCGCAGAACCTGCGGCGCTTCGACAAGGGCGGCGAGCAGTTCTACGACCAGATCTCGGCGCTGCACAAGTCGGTGCGCGGCTCGGATCCGGACGCCGCCCTTTACTGGATGGTGCGCATGCTCGACGGCGGCGCCGATCCGCTTTATGTAGGCCGGCGGCTGGTACGCATGGCGGTGGAGGATGTGGGCCTGGCCGATCCGCGCAGCCTGCGGCTCGCGCTGGACGCCTGCGAGACCTACGAGCGGCTGGGCTCGCCGGAAGGCGAGCTGGCCCTGGCCGAGGCGGTGATCTACCTTGCCGCGGCGGCGAAGTCGAACGCGGTTTACGAAGCCTATAATGCGGCCCGCGCTTTCGTGTCGGGCGATGCCACCCGGCCGGTGCCGATGCACTTGCGCAACGCCCCGACGCGCCTGATGAAGGACCTGGGATACGGCAAGGGCTACCGCTACGCGCACGATGAAGAGGGCGCTTACGCCGCCGGCGAGAATTACTTCCCCGAGGGCATGGCGCCCGCCGAATGGTACCGGCCGACCGAGCGCGGGCTGGAACTCAGGATTCGCGAAAAGCTGCAGCAGCTGAGAAACCGCAAATGATCGACATCCAGCTCCTCCGTGCGGACATGGACGCCGTCGCGGCCCGCCTCGCCGCCCGCGGCTACGTGTTCGACCGGGAAACGTTCGCCTCGCTCGAAGCGGAAAGAAAGCAGATACAGAACGAAACGCAGGGTCTGCAGGCATCGCGCAACGCCTTCGCCAAGCGCATCGGGCAGGCGAAGGCGAAAGGCGAGGACGCGGCGGCGTTGATGGCCGAAGCGGGCTCGGCGAATGCGCGGCTGGGCGAGCTCGAGAAGCGGCTGGAGCAGGCGCAGCAGCGCCTGCATGAGTTCCTGGCGGTCATTCCGAATCCGCCGCACGCCAGCGTGCCGGTGGGCAAGTCAGCCGACGACAACGTCGAGCAGCGCCGCTGGGGTGCGCCGCGCACCTTCGATTTCCCGGTGAAAGACCACGTCGACGTGGGCGAGGGGCTGGGCCAGCTCGATTTCGCTGCGGCGACCAAGATCGCCGGCGCGCGCTTCTCGCTCATGACCGGCGGGCTCGCCCGGCTGCACCGCGCCATCGCGCAATTCATGCTGGATGTCCACACCCGGGAGCACGGCTACACCGAGGTGTACGCGCCGTATCTCGTGAACGCGCAGAGCATGTACGGCACCGGGCAGCTGCCGAAGTTCGAGCAGGACCTTTTTCCTGTGCCGCGCGGCGATGAGAAGTGGTACCTGATTCCGACCGCCGAGGTGCCGGTCACCAACATCGTGCGCGACGAGATCCTTCCGCTGGAGCGCCTGCCGCTCAAGTTCGTCTGCCATACGCCGTGCTTTCGCTCCGAGGCCGGCTCCTACGGCAAGGACACGCGCGGCATGATCCGCCAGCACCAGTTCGACAAGGTGGAGCTGGTCCAGGTGGTTCAGCCCGAAAAATCCTACGAGCATCTCGAGCAGTTGACGGCGCATGCGGAAACCATCCTCAAGAAGCTGGAGCTGCCCTACCGGGTTATGGCGCTGTGCGCCGGCGACATGGGGGGCGCGGCGGCCAAGACCTACGACCTGGAGGTGTGGCTGCCGGCGCAGAAGGCCTACCGCGAGATCAGCTCGTGCTCCAACTTCGAGGCCTACCAGGCGCGCCGCATGCAGGCGCGCTTCAGGAACGACAAAGGCAAGACCGAGCTTGTCCATACGCTGAACGGCTCTGGCCTCGCGGTCGGGCGCACGCTGGTGGCGATCCTGGAAAATTTCCAGAACGCGGACGGCTCGGTCACCGTGCCGAGCGCATTACGCCCCTACATGGAAGGGCGCGAAAAGCTCACCTGCTAGAATTGCCCCCTCGTCGGCCGCGGAGAGATGGCAGAGTGGTCGAATGCGGCAGACTCGAAATCTGTTGTACGGTTATCCGTACCGGGGGTTCGAATCCCTCTCTCTCCGCCACTTCCCTGGTAGATGAACGCACCCGAATTGCAGGTTCAGTTCGACCCCGCGTCGGCGCGCTTCGGCGCCGCGCGCTCGCAGAAGCGCATCGAGGACGACCGGCTGCTCGCCGGCAAGGGCCTGTTCAGCGACGACCGCGAGTTCCCGGGGGAGGCATGGCTGGTCGTGCTTCGCTCGCCGCACGCGCATGCACGCATCGTTTCCGTTGATTTACGTCCGTTGAAAGGCGTGTTGGCGGCCTGGACCATGGCTGACCTGCGCGCCGACGGCGTGGGCCATATTCCGTTTCCCCCTGCGTTCAAGCGCGCCGACGGCTCGCCGATGGCGGCGCCGCCGCGCACGCTGCTTGCCGAAGGCGTGGTGCGCTACGTCGGGCAGCCGGTGATCGCGGTCGTCGCGCAGACGCGCGCCCAGGCGCAGGACGCGTCCGAGCGGGCCGTGGTCGAGTACGAGGACCTTCCCTGCGTGACGGATGCGGTTGCGGCCATCGCGCCCGGCGCGCCGCTCGTCTGGCCCGAGGCGAGCGGGAATATCGCGGCAGAAGCGGCCTATGGGGATTTCTCTGCAACTGAAGAAGCATTCGCGGCGGCCGCGCATGTCACGACGCTCGAGCTGCACAACCAGCGCCTGATCGCCATGGCGATGGAGCCGCGCGCCTGCATCGGCGTAGTGGAGGACGGGCGCACTACGCTGTACACGCAGAACCAGACGCCTACCGGGGCGCGCGAGCTGCTGGGCGCGGTGTTCCGCGCTAAGCCGGAAGATTTTCGCGTGGTGAACGGGGACATCGGCGGCGGCTTTGGCATGAAGACCGGCCTCACGCCCGAGGACGCGCTGGTGTGCCACGCGGCGCGCAAGCTGGGCCGGCCGGTGCGCTGGCGCGGCGAGCGCAGCGAGGAGTTCCTCGCCGCCCACATGGGCCGCGACCAGCACTTCACCGCGAGCCTCGCGCTCGACCGCGACGGCCGCATCCTCGCGCTGCGCATGCAGATGCTCGGCAACATCGGTGCGCTGCCGGTGGGCTCGTCCGCCATCATTCCCCTCGCCCTCGGCCCCAAGGTGCAGACGACCGTGTATCGCGTCCCGGCGGTGCACTACCGTGTCAGGGCGGTGCTCACGCACACCATGGCGACCGGCGCGTACCGCGGCGCCGGCCGCCCGGAGGCCAACTTCCTCATGGAGCGGCTGGTGGAGAAGGCGGCGCGCGAAATGCGGCTCGATCCGGTGGAGGTGCGCCGGCGCAACCTGGTCGCGCCGCACGAGTTTCCGTGGCGCACGCACCTGGGCGATGTCTACGACAGCGGCAACTTCCCGCGCATCCTCGACAAGGCGCTTGCGGCGGCCGATTGGAGCGGCTTCGACGCCCGGCGCGCCCAATCGCGGCGCCGCGGCCTGCTGCGCGGGCGCGGCGTTTCCATGTACCTAGAGTGGACCGGCGCCATACCCACCGAGACCGTCGACATCGAGGTCGCTGCGGATGGCACGGTAACCGTATTTTCGGGCACGCAAGCCATGGGACAAGGCTTGGAAACCAGCTATACCCAGCTCGTCATCGAGCTCCTCGGAGTGCAGGCCGAATCCATAAGAATCATTCAGGGCGATACCGACCGGGCCAACGGCGTGGGCAGCGTGGGATCGCGCTCCGCGTTCGTCGGCGGCTCGGCACTGGTGGCTGCGGGGCGCCGCCTGATCGCGCGCGGCAGCGAGCTCGCCGCCGAAGCGCTCGAGGCGGCGGCCTCGGACATCGAATTCCATGAGGGCCGGTTCCGCATTGCCGGCACCGATCGCTCCCTTTCGCTTTCTGACATCGCCGGAAGGCAACCTGGCAAGATGCTCCGCGTCTCGGCCACCGAGACGCCCTCGACGCCGTCGTGGCCCAACGGCGCCCAGGTATGCGAAGTCGAAGTCGACCCCGACACCGGCGAAGTGCGCCTTGCGCGCATTACGAGCTGCGACGACATCGGGCGCATCATCAACCATGCCATCGTCGAGGGGCAGATCCACGGCGGGGTGGCGCAGGGGGCCGGCCAGGCACTGTACGAGCAGGCGGCGTACGACGGCGCCAGCGGCCAGCTCCTCACGGGCTCGCTGATGGACTATTGCGTGCCGCGCGCCGACCAGTTTCCGCCGCTGCACGCCACCTTCGACGAAAGCATTCCCTGCCGCAGCAACCTGCTGGGCGTCAAAGGTTGCGGCGAGCTCGGCACCATCGGCGCGGCCCCTGCGGTGGTGCATGCGGTGCTCGATGCGCTGAGCGACAAGGCGGTGCTGCACCTCGAAATGCCGCTGACTCCGGAAAAAGTATGGAGGGCGCTGCACGGCCGGCCGTGAACCGCGCGCTCCATCACGCGATCCTGCTGTCGCTTGCTTTGCATGGGGTGATCCTGTTCGGCCTGTCGGTGGAGCGCAAAGCGCCGATGCGCGAGCCGCCGCCCGCGCGTCTCGAGGCGCGGCTGGTGGAACCGCCCGCGCCGGCGCCCCCCGCCCCGCCGCCCGCGCCGAAGGTCGAGCCCGTAAAGCCGGCGCCGCCGCCCAAGCCGGTAGTGAAACCCTTGCCGCGACCCAAGCCGCCACCCAGGCCGGTGGCCAAGCCGGCGCCCGCGCCCGAGCCCGAACCGGTCAGACCGGCGCCGCCCGTCGCGGCGCCGTCCGAACCGCTACCGCCTGCGCCCCCCGCCGTCGCCGCAGTCGAACCAAGCCCACCGGCGCCCGCGGCGCCAAGCGCCGAGGAGCTGGAAGCGCTGACGCGTGAGCAGTACCGGTTGGCGCTCATCAGCGCGGCGCGCGGCCATAATCGCTACCCGCCGCTCGCGCGGGAGAACAACTGGGAAGGCGAGGTGCGCGTGCGCCTGGACATCGGCGCGGATGGCGCGGTTTCGCTGGGGGTTGAAAAAAGCTCAGGGCACGCCGTGCTGGACCGGCAGGCGCTGGAGATGTTCAGGCGGGCGCAGGCCCAGGTGCCGGTGCCGCCGTCGCTGCGCGGAAGGGCCGTCAGCTTCGAGCTTCGCGCCATCTACAACCTGAAGGATCAAGTCTCGGGCTGAAACGCCACGACGTGGTCGACGTCGAGGCGGATGCCGATGCGCTCGCCCAGGGCATGGTTGTGGTGGCTGGGGACCAGCGCGAGCACCTTGCGGCCGCTGGCAAGGCGCAGGGTGTAGAGGATGTCGGCGCCGCGGAACGCCTTGTGCACCACTTCGGCCTGTGTCGATGCCGCATCGTCGTGCACCACGTCGTCCGGGCGCAGCAGCACCTCCACCATGCTGCCTTCGGCCGCGACCGCGCCGTGCAGCACGCCGAGCTCGATTTCCAGCTCGCTCGGTCCGAGCGCGCGCGCCGGGAGGAACACGCCTTGGCCGACGAAGTCCGCGACAAAGCGGTTGGCTGGACGGTGATACAGGTTGTACGCGGTGTCCCACTGCTGGATGCAGCCGCGGTGCAGGACGCCGATCTCGTCGGCCACGGCGAACGCCTCGTTCTGGTCGTGCGTGACCAGGATGGCGGTTGCGCCGCTCGCGCGGATGATGTCGCGGACTTCCAGCGACAGCCGTTCGCGCAGCTCCACGTCCAGGTTGGAGAACGGCTCGTCGAGCAGCAGCAGCTCCGGGCGTGGCGCCAGGGCGCGCGCCAGCGCCACGCGCTGCTGCTGGCCGCCCGAGATCTCGAACGGATAGCGGCGCAGCACCTTCGACAGGCCCACCAGCTCGGCCAGCTCGCGCAGGCGCGCGGCGCGCTCCTCCTGCGGCCAGCCGTGCAGGCCGAACGCGATGTTGTCGGCGATGCGCAAGTGCGGGAACAGCGCGTAGTCCTGGAACACCATGCCGACGCGCCGCTTTTCGGGCGGGACGGTGAGCCCCGGCCGGGAGACCAGCTGTCCCCCGAGGCGGATCTCGCCCTCTTGCACGCTCTCGAAACCGGCGATGCAGCGCAGGACCGTGGTCTTGCCGCAGCCGCTTGGGCCGAGCAGGCAGCCGATCGTGCCGCGCGACAGCGTGAACGACAGGCCGCGCACCACCTCATGGTCTCCATACGCGTGGCGCAGGCCGGTCACTTGAAGCTGTGCCGAATTAAGAATCATTCTTGTTAGAATAACATAGCCTTTCTTATCAATAATTTGAAACGACTCGGAGTTCTCGGCGGCTTGGCTTTGGCCATCGGCGTGGCGCTCGCGCTACCCGTGGCGCTCGTGGTCGCCAGCGTTTTCCAGGGGGGCGGCGAAACCTGGCGGCACCTGATCGATACGGGGCTGCCGCGCTACGTGGGGAACACCGCGCTGCTCCTGCTTGCCGTCGCCTGGGGGGTAATCTCCATGGGCGTGCTTTCGGCCTGGCTGATCGCGGCCTACCGGTTCCCGGGGCGCGACACGCTGCAGTGGGCGCTGATGCTGCCGCTTGCGGTACCGGCTTACGTCATGGCTTACGCCTATACCGACTGGCTGCAGTTCACCGGACCGGTGCAGACGGCGCTGCGCGAGCTCACCGGCTGGGGGGCCCGGGATTACTGGTTCCCGGAGATCCGCTCGCTGGCCGGCGCGGCCGCCATGCTGTCGTTCGCCCTGTATCCGTACGTCTACCTCATCGCGCGCACGGCTTTCAACGAGCTGCCGCGCAGCGCCATCGAAGCCGGCCGGCTCGCCGGCTACGGCGCCTGGGGCGCCTTCTTCCGCGTCGCTGTGCCCCTCGCGCGGCCGGCGATCGCCGCGGGCGCCTCGCTTGCGCTGATGGAAACGCTCGCCGATTTCGGCACGGTGTCCTACTTCGCGGTGGAGGTGTTCACCACCGGCATCTTCAAGGCCTGGCTTTCGATGGGCGACGCGGTGGCGGCGGCGCAGCTTTCGGCGTGCCTCCTGGCGTTCGTCGTCGTGGTGCTCGCCCTCGAGCGGGCGAATCGCGGCCGCGCGG
>DATACE010000046.1:0-2457 GCA_036259215.1 Burkholderiales bacterium
CAGATCCTCATCCGCACCAATCCCGACGGCTCTTCCCTGCGCCTGAAGGACGTGGCGCGCGTGGAGCTCGCCGCCAAGGACTACGAGTTCATCGGCCGCATCAACGGCCAGCCGGCCACCCTGGTGGGCATTTTCCTGCAGCCGGGCGCCAACGCGCTCGAGGTCGCCGAAGAAGTGAAGCGCACGCTGGCGCAGGCCGCCGAGCGCTTCCCCGAGGGCATGGCGTACTCCATCCCGTAAGACACCACGCGCTTCGTCGAGGTATCGATCCGCGAGGTGGTGATCACGCTCGCCGAGGCGATGGCGCTGGTATTCCTGGTGGTGTTCGTGTTCCTGCAGAGCTGGCGCGCCACCCTCATCCCGTTCGCTGCCGTTCCGGTGTCGCTGATCGGCACCTTCGCCGGCCTGTTCCTGCTCGGCTACTCCATCAACACGCTCACGCTGTTCGGCATGGTGCTCGCCATCGGCATCGTGGTCGACGACGCCATCGTGGTGCTGGAAAACGTCGAGCGCATCATGCACGAGGAGGGCCTCGCGCCGCGCGAAGCCGCCATCAAGGCGATGCGCGAGGTGACCAGCCCGATCATCGCCATCGTGCTGGTGCTGTGCGCGGTGTTCGTGCCCATCGCCTTCATCGGCGGGCTCGCCGGCGAGCTTTACCGCCAGTTCGCCGTCACCATCTCGATTGCGGTGGTGATCTCGGGCATCGTCGCGCTGACGCTCACGCCGGCGCTGTGCGTGATCGTCCTAAAGCCGCAGAGAAGGAGCGAGCGCGGCCCGTTCGCCTGGTTCAACCGCGGCTTCGCGCGGGTCACCGACCACTACGAGTCGGGCGTGGCCTGGATCATCCGCCGCGGCGCGATCGGCGTGCTGCTGTTCGCCGCCATGGTGGCGGCCGCCTTCGGCCTGTGGCGCATCACCCCGGGAAGCCTGGTGCCCGACGAGGACCAGGGCTTTTACATCGCCGCGGTGATTCTCCCCGACGGCGCGACCCTGGAGCGCACCGACCGGGTGGTCGGCGAGGTGGTGAAGGCGATCCGCTCCAACCCGGTGAACGAGGACGTGGTGGCGTTCACCGGCTTCGATCTTCTCGGCAACGGCTTTCGCAACAACGCCGCCACCATCTTCGTCACGCAGAAGCACTGGGACGAGCGCGAAGTCACCACGCCGCAGCTCGTGGGGGAGTTCTACGCCAAGACCGGCCACATCAAGGAAGGCCTCGCGTTCGCGTTCGCGCCGCCGGCCATCTTCGGCCTGGGCACCGCGGGCGGCTTCGAACTGTACCTGCAGAACCGCGGCGAGGGCGGGCCCGAACGCATGGCGCAGGTAATGGGCCAGTTCATGGGTGCGGCGAGCCAGGATCCGCAGCTCGGCATGGTGCAGACGCCCTGGCGCCCGGCGGTGCCGCAGCTGCGCATCGACGTCGACCGCGAGCGCGCCAAGGCGCTCGGCGTGTCGCTGGAGGACCTCTACGGCACGCTCGCGGCCACCATGGGCAGCTATTACGTGAACGACTTCAACAAGTTCGGCCGCACCTGGCAGGTGCTGATGTCGGCCGATCCGGCCTACCGCAACCGGCCCGACGACATCGGCAAGATTTTCGTCAGGAGCCAGACGAACGAGATGGTGCCGCTCGCGTCCCTCGCCCGGGTGCACTACAGCGCCGGGCCGGACGCGCTCGACCGCTTCAACAACCTGCCCGCGGTCAAGATCTTCGGCGGCGGCGCGCCCGGCGTGTCGACCGGGCAGGCGCTCGAAGCGGTGGAGCGGGTCGCGGCGAAAGTCCTGCCGCCGGACTTCAGCCTCGATTGGGCGGGCGCCTCCTACCAGGAGAAGCGCTCGGCCGGCACCTCGGGCGTCGCGCTCGCGCTGGCGGTGGTCATGGTGTTCCTGATCCTCGCCGCGCAGTACGAGAAATGGTCGCTGCCGCTTTCGGTGCTGCTCGCCATGCCGTTCGGCACCTTCGGGGCGCTCGCCGCGGTATGGCTGCGAGGCCTCACCAACGACGTCTACTTCCAGATCGGCCTGGTCACGTTGCTGGGCCTGGCGGCGAAGAACGCCATCCTGATCGTCGAGTACGCGGTGCTCAAGCACGAGGAGGGGCTATCGGCCTCCGCCGCCGCGGTGGAGGCCGCGCGGCTGCGCTTTCGCCCGATCCTCATGACCTCGCGCGCCTTCATCCTCGGCGTGCTGCCCCTCGCCGTGTCCACCGGGGCCGGCGCCGGTGCACGCCATTCGGTGGGCACCGGCGTTATGGGCGGGATGATGGCCGCCACCTTCCTCGCCATCTTCTTCGTGCCGATGTTCTTCAAGCTGATGACCGACCGCCACCTCACCGAGAAGCGCTCCACCGCCGACATCAAGCGCGAGGCCGAGCTCGCGCGCGTCACCACGCACAAGCCCGTGCCGACGCCGCACCATGCCCCGCACAGGAAGGACGATGAATAGGTTGGTTCT
>DATACE010000047.1:0-12780 GCA_036259215.1 Burkholderiales bacterium
GTGCTCGCGCACGCGCCCATGCCGGTACTGGTGCATCGGGAGCCGTAGGCCGGCAAGCGCGCTCAGGGAGACGGGCGAAATACCAGAAAGTACTGTCGCGGCAGGAAGTCGTGCTCCTGCGTAAGGCTGTAGCCGGCCGCCTTCAGCTCGGCGACCACCCGGTCGGGCGCGATGCGCGCGGACCTGGGCGGACCGGCCGGCGAATCCAGGCGGAAGTCGATCACGGCGAGCCGGCCGCCGGGATTGAGCGATGCGCGAAGCTTGCGGAAGTAACGGTCGCGCCGGTCGATATGGTGGTAGACGTCGACCAGCAGGATGACATCGGCCTTCTCGGGCAGGCGCGCATCGTCCGGCGCGCCGGCCACCGCCACCAGGTTGTCGCGCTTCTCGCGCTTCGCTCGCTCGGCCAGGTATTTCACCATGTCGGGCTCTACATCCACCGCGTAGACGCGCCCGTTGGGCACCATGGTGGCGAGTCGCACCGCGAAATAGCCGGTGCCGGCTCCGATGTCGGCAACCACCGCGTCGGGCTTGAGCGCGAGCGCCTGGATGACTTCGTGGGGCTTTTGCCAGGCATCGCGCTTGGGGTCGTCGAATACGTGGGCCCAGCGCTCGGCGTCGCCGAAGCCGTGCTGGTGCGTATGCGGCGCTTGCGCAGCTGCCGTCCCGAAGAGGCACACTGCCGCGGCGAGAAGCAGGGCGCTTCGCATTGCGCAGCCATTATACGAGCGTGGCGTTTTCATCGTGCGCTAGCGCAGCGCCTGGAGCAACGAAGGGAAGAGCTTCGGGGTGGAGGCGCACACGTCGCCGCTTTCCATGAACCCGGCGTCGCCGTCCAGATCGGCGACCAGGCCGCCGGCTTCCTGGATGAGCAGCGCGCCCGCGGCCATGTCCCACGGCGCAAGCCCGAGCTCCCAGAAGGCGTCGAGCCGCCCGCAGGCGACGTAGGCGAGATCGAGCGCGGCGGCGCCGGCGCGGCGCACGCCGGAGGCCTCGGACATGAGGCGCTTCAGCTGCCTGAGATACAGCTCCACGCGGTCCAGCTCCTTGAAGGGGAACCCCGTGCCCACGAGGGCTTCCTGCAGGCGAGTGCACTTCGAGACGCGGATGCGCCGGTCGTTGAGGAAAGCGCCGCGGCCTTTGCTCGCCGTGAACAGCTCGTTTCTCACCGGATCGTAGACCACGGCGTGCGCAAGCGCGCCGCGATGCTCCACCGCGATCGATACGCAGTACTGCGGAAAGCCGTGGATGAAATTCGTGGTGCCGTCCAGCGGATCGATGATCCAGCGGTACTCCGCCGCGTCGGCGCTTGCCCCCGACTCCTCGGCGAGGAAGCCGTGGTCGGGGTAGGCCTTGCGCACCACGTCCATCACCGCCTCCTCGGCGGCCCGGTCTACCTGCGTCACGTAGTCGTTGGCGCGCTTCGATCTCACTTCGAGCGCTTCGCCGCCCAGCGCGGCGCGGTTGATGAGGGAGCCGGCGCGCCGCGCCGCGCGCACTGCGATGTTGAGCATGGGATGCATGAAGGGGCGGTATTCTAGACTGTGGGCGTGAGCGAGATCCGCATCGTGCTGTGCCGGCCGAGCCATCCCGGGAATATCGGCGCCGCGGCGCGCGCGATGAAAACCATGGGGCTTTACGACCTGCGCCTGGTTTCGCCCCAGCGCTTTCCCTCGCCTGAAGCGCAATGGATGGCGACCCACGCGGTCGACGTCCTGGAGGCGTCGACGGTGCACTCCGCGTTGCACGAGGCGCTGCACGATTGCGTTGCGGCCTTCGCCATGTCGGCGCGTCCGCGCGAGTGGTCGCCCGGCGTGCTGGATGCGCGCGATGCCGCGGCGCATGCCGTCCAGCTCGACGGCAAGGTGGCCTTCGTCTTCGGCAACGAAAGCGCGGGCCTTACCAACGAAGAGGTGTTCGCCTGCCAGCATCTGGTCCACATCCCGGCGAACCCCGAGTTCAGCTCGCTCAACCTGGCGCAGGCGGTGCAGGTGGTGGCCTACGAGCTGTTCATGACGCGCGCGCCGCAGGTTGGCGCGCGGACGGAAAAGCTGGCGACGGTGCAGGACCGGGAAGGCCTGTACGAGCACCTCGAGCGGGCTGCAGTTGCCAGCGGATTCCATGCGCCGGCATCCGGCTCGCGCCTGCCGGAGCGCCTGCGGCGCCTGTTTTCCCGGGTGCCGGCGCTGGAGCGGGAGGAGGTCAACATCGTGCGCGGCCTGCTCAAGGCCCTGCTCGCGAAATGGCCCAATAGTTGATAAAAACAGTCGGACACCCCTAGAATCCCTGCATGTTCAGGAAGCTGCAAGGGGACATCGCCTGCATCCTCGAGCGCGACCCGGCCGCGCGCTCGGCGTGGGAAGTGCTGACCTGCTATCCGGGCCTGCACGCCATCTACATCCATAAGCTGGCGCGCTGGTTCTGGGTGAACCGCCTTCTCTGGCTGGGGCGCTTCACATCGCACCTGGGCCGCTGGCTCACCGGCATCGAGATCCATCCCGGGGCGAAGATCGGCAGCTGCGTATTCATCGACCACGGCATGGGCGTAGTCATCGGCGAAACGGCGGAGGTGGGCGACGGCTGCACCATCTACCAGGGCGTCACGCTTGGCGGCACCTCCCTGTATCGCGGGGAAAAACGGCATCCGACGCTCGGCAGTGGCGTAGTCGTGGGCGCGGGCGCCAAGGTGCTGGGCGGCTTCGTGGTAGGCGACGGCGCGCGCATCGGCTCCAACGCCGTGGTGGTCAAGGAAGTCCCGGCGGGCGCGACGGTCGTCGGCATCCCCGGGCGCCTGGTGGAGGAGCGCAGCGTCGACGAGGCGGCACGTTTTGCGGCCTACGCGGTGGTCCAGGATCAGGACGACCCCTACGCCAAGGCAATCCAGTCGCTGGTCGCGCATTCGCAGGAGCTGGAGCGCAAGCTCGCGGATCTTGAAAAAAACCAGCAAAGAGAGCAGCTTAGAGCAGTCAAGTAGGTCTTGGGGCGCCTTAATGGTTGACTGATTCTGTCGGGATTCGTTATACTTGAGTCCATTAATCGGGTATTGGGAAAGCACACATGAGACTTACGACGAAGGGCAGGTTCGCCGTCACGGCAATGGTGGACTTGGCGATGCGCCAGAATCGCGGCCCGGTGACGCTCGCGGCGATCAGCGAGCGGCAGCACATTTCGCTGTCGTACCTGGAGCAGCTGTTCGGCAAGCTGCGCCGCGCGAAGCTGGTGTCGAGCGTGCGCGGCCCCGGGGGGGGCTACAACCTGGCGCAGTCGCCGCAGGGCATCTCGGTCGCCGACATCGTCAGCGCGGTGGACGAGCCCCTTGACGCGACGCAATGCGGCGGCAAGGAAAACTGCCATGACGACAAGCGCTGCATGACCCACGACCTCTGGGCGACGCTGAACGAGAAAATGCACGAGTACCTGTCGTCCGTGTCGCTGGCGGACCTGGTTGCGCACCAGAACGGCAAGCCGGTGGCGGTGCTGAAGGATTTCCGCACCTCGGAGCAGGTCGCGGCATGAGGCTTCCGGTCTACCTCGACTATTCGGCCACCACGCCGGTCGACCCGCGGGTCGCGCAGAAGATGATCCCTTACCTGACGGAGATCTTCGGCAACCCCGCGAGCCGCTCGCACGCGTTCGGCTGGAAGGCCGAGGAAGCGGTCGAGGAGGCGCGCGCGCACGTCGCTGCCCTGATCGGCGCCGATCCCAAGGAAATCGTCTGGACCTCGGGCGCCACGGAAGGCAACAACCTCGCCATCAAGGGCGCGGCGCACTTCTACAAGACCAAGGGCAAGCACATCATCACGCAGAGAACCGAGCACAAGGCGGTGCTCGATACCGTGCGCGAGCTCGAGCGGCAGGGCTTCGAGGCGACTTACCTGGAGGTGGAAGAAAACGGCATCGTCAGCCTGGAGAAGTTCAAGGCGGCGATCCGGCCCGATACCATCCTTGCCTCGATCATGATGGTGAACAACGAAATCGGCGTGATCCAGCCGGTGTGGGAGATCGGCGAGCTGTGCCGCGAAAAGGGCATCGTGTTCCACTGCGACGCGGTGCAGGGCGCCGGGCGCGTGGAAATCGACCTCGCCAAGTTCAAGTGCGACCTGCTCACCATCACCGCGCACAAGATCTACGGCCCGAAAGGCATCGGCGCCCTCTACGTGCGCCGCAAGCCCCGCGTCAGGATCGAGGCGCAGATCCACGGCGGCGGCCACGAGCGGGGCTTTCGCTCCGGCACTCTGGCGACGCACCAGATCGTCGGCTTCGGCGAAGCCGCGCGCCTCGCCAAGCTGGAGATGGCGAAGGACAACGCGCACGTGCGTGCGCTGCGCGACAAGCTGTGGAACAGCATCAAGGACATCGAGGAGGTGTACGTGAACGGCGACATGGAGCGCCGCATCCCGCACAACCTCAATGTCAGCTTCAATTTCGTCGAGGGCGAATCGCTGATCATGGCGGTGAAGGACCTCGCGGTGTCGTCGGGCTCGGCCTGCACCTCGGCTTCTCTCGAGCCCTCGTACGTGCTGCGCGCCCTCGGGCGCTCGGACGAGCTTGCGCACAGCTCGGTGCGCATCACGCTGGGCCGCTTCACCACCGAGGAGGAGGTGAAGTACGCCGCCGAGCTGCTGCGCAAGAAGGTGGAGAAGCTAAGGGAGCTGTCCCCGCTCTGGGAGATGCACCAGGAGGGCGTGGACCTGAATTCGGTACAGTGGGCTGCACATTAAAAGCGACGAGGAAAAGCATATGGCATACAGCGACAAGGTCATCGACCACTACGAGAATCCCCGCAACGTGGGCTCCTTCCAGAAGGGCGACGAGTCCGTAGGCACCGGCATGGTGGGCGCGCCGGCGTGCGGCGACGTGATGAAGCTGCAGATCAAGGTGGGCGCCGACGGCCGCATCGAGGACGCGCGCTTCAAGACCTATGGCTGCGGCTCGGCCATCGCCTCGAGCTCGCTGGTCACCGAGTGGGTGAAAGGCAAGACGCTCGACGAGGCGGCCGGCATCAAGAACACGCAGATCGCCGAGGAGCTGTCGCTCCCCCCCGTGAAAATCCATTGCTCGATCCTCGCCGAGGACGCAATCAAGGCGGCGGTCGAGGACTACCGGAAGAAGCGCAAGTAATGGCGATCACGCTTACCGAGAAGGCGGCGAGCCACGTGCAGTCGTTCCTCGCCAAGCGCGGCAAGGGCCTCGGCCTGCGTCTGGGCGTGCGCACCTCCGGGTGCTCCGGGATGGCGTACAAGCTCGAGTTCGTCGACGCGGTGAACCCCGAGGACCTGCAGTTCGAGAGCCACGGCGTCAAGGTCGTGGTCGACCCGAAGAGCCTGCCCTACATCGACGGCACCGAACTTGACTATGCGCGCGAAGGCCTGAACGAGGGTTTCAAGTTCCGCAACCCGAGGGTGAAGGATGAATGCGGGTGCGGCGAAAGCTTCAACGTCTAGCGGGTTGCCCAGCCACTTCGAGCTGTTCGGGCTGGCGCCGGCCTTCGCGCTCGACCTGGGCGCCCTCGAGCGCAGCTACCGGGAGATCCAGTCGCAGGTGCATCCGGACCGATTCGCGCATGCCGGAGACGCCGAGCGCCGCGCCTCGTTGCAATGGACCACGCGCGTGAACGAGGCCTACCGGGTGCTGAAAGACCCGGTGCAGCGCGCCAGGCACATCGTCGAGCTGCACGGCGTGGACGTGGCGTTCGAGACCAATACGCAGATGCCGGCCGATTTCCTGATGCAGCAGCTCGAGCTGCGCGAGGCGCTGGAAGCCGCCGTGGCAAGCCGGGACGCGGCCGCCCTGGACGGCATGCGCGCCGGCCTGTCGAGGTCAAAGGCGCTGCTGGAAAGCGAGATCGCGCAGGCGATCGATGAGCGCAAGGATTACGCGGGCGCAGCCGAGCTGGTCCGCAAGCTGATGTTCCTCGACCGGCTCCACGAGGAGGTCGGCGCAGCCTACGAGGAAGTCGAGTAATGGCGCTACTGCAGATTTCCGAGCCCGGCATGTCGCCGGCACCGCACGAGCAGCGGCTCGCCGTGGGCATCGACCTGGGCACCACCAATTCGCTGGTTGCCACGGTGCGCAGCGGCGTCGCCACCGTGCTGCCCGACGCGCTCGGCCGGCCGCTGCTGCCGTCGGTGGTGCGCTATGGCGCCGACGGCAAGGTCGACGTCGGCTATGCCGCGCTGGCGAAGCAGGCGCTCGACCCCAAGAACACCATCGCCTCGGTGAAGCGCTTCATGGGGCGGGGGCTTAAGGACGTGGCGCACGCCGAGAGCGCGCCCTACGACTTCGTCGATGCGCCGGGCATGGTGCAGCTGCGCACGGTGGCCGGCGTGAAAAGCCCCGTGGAAGTCTCTGCCGACATCCTTCGCGCGCTCAGGGAAAGGGCCGAGCTCGCCCTGGGGGGTACCCTGAGCGGCGCCGTGATCACGGTGCCGGCCTACTTCGACGACGCGCAGCGCCAGGCCACCAAGGACGCGGGGCGGCTTGCCGGCCTGAATGTGCTGCGGCTTTTGAACGAGCCGACGGCAGCGGCGATCGCCTATGGCCTGGACAACGCGGCCGAGGGCACCTATGCCGTCTACGACCTGGGCGGCGGCACCTTTGATCTTTCGATCCTCAAGCTCTCGCGCGGGGTATTCGAAGTGGTGGCGACGAGCGGCGACTCGATGCTGGGCGGCGACGACTTCGACCAGCGCGTGTTCTGCTGGGCGGTGGAGCAGGCGAAGCTGCCGCCGCTGTCGGCGCGCGACATGCGCTTGCTGCAGATGAAGGCGCGTGAAGCCAAGGAATACCTCACCTCTCACGGCGAGGCGCCCATTACGGCGAAGCTTTCCACCGGCGAAGTCGTGGATCTGTCCCTCGACAGCGAAACCTTCTGCCGCATCTCGCAGACCTTGGTGCAGAAGACCCTCGGCCCGATGCGCAAGGCGCTGCGCGACGCCGGGCTGACGGTAGAAGACATCAAGGGCGTGGTCATGGTGGGCGGCGCCACGCGCATGCCGCAGGTGCAGCGCGCGGTGGGCGAGTTCTTCCGGCGCGACCCGCTCAACAACCTAGACCCCGACAAGGTGGTGGCGCTGGGCGCGGCCATGCAGGCCAACGTGCTCGCCGGCAACAAGCCGCAGGGCGAGGACTGGCTGTTGCTCGACGTGATTCCGCTGTCGCTCGGCGTGGAGACGATGGGCGGCCTCGCCGAGAAGATCCTGCCGCGGAACACCACCATTCCGGCGGCCAAGGCGCAGGAGTTCACCACCTTCAAGGACGGCCAGTCCGCCATGAGCTTTCACGTGGTGCAGGGCGAGCGCGAGCTGGTCGCCGACTGCCGCTCGCTGGCGCGCTTCGAGCTGAAGGGCATCCCGCCGATGGCGGCCGGGGCGGCGCGCATACGCGTCACGTTCCAGGTCGACGCAGATGGACTCTTATCTGTGAGCTCCAAGGAAACGACTTCCGGAGTGGAAGCCTCCGTGACCGTCAAGCCTTCGTACGGCCTGCAGGACGCCGACATTGAGCGCATGCTGCGCGATTCCTTCGAGCACGCCCGGGAAGACGTGCACGCCCGGGCGCTCGCCGAGGCGCGGGTCGACGGCGAGCGCCTGCTCCAGGCCACGCGCTCGGCGTTGGACGCCGACCGCGCCCTGCTGAGCGCGCAGGAGGCCGAGGCGATCGAGAAGGCCATGGCGCAGCTCGCGCACCGCCTTGCCGGAGCGGATCATCGCGCCATCAAGCAGGCCACGGAGGCGCTCGGGCGCGCGACCGACGAATTCGCGGCGCGGCGCATGGACGAGGGCATCCGCCGCGCGCTCTCCGGCAAGAAAATCGGCAGCCTCTGATGGACATCGTGGAAGGCGAGGCGAGGCGGCAATTGCTGGAGGACCTGGTGCCGATGCCCGAAGCGGCATTGCTTGCCCATCTCTCGGCATTCGGCATGGACCAGACCATCTCCCGGCTGCATCGCGACGACATGGCGCATACGTTGGCGCGCCTGCTGACGGTGTACGCCGTCTCGCAGGATCGCCGCGTTATCCGGCGCCTTGCCGCCGAGGACCTGCAGGGCGGATCGTTCACCGAGGCCGGAAGGGTTATTCGGTTCGAGGACGGGCGCGAGCCGATCACCGGCCTCGCCGTGACGCGCGTCGCGCTGAAAGCCGCAGTGGCGGCCCTGAAAGACGCCAAGGCGACCTGATGCCGACCATCAAGGTGCTGCCGCACGCCACGCTATGCCCGCAGGGCGCGCAGATCCAGGCAAAAGAAGGCGTATCGATCCTGGACAACCTCCTCGAGCACCACATCGAGGTGGAGCATGCGTGCGAGAAGCAGGCGGCTTGCACCACGTGCCACGTGATCCTGCGAGAGGGATTCGACGCGCTCGAGGAGGCCTCCGAAAAGGAAGAGGACATGCTCGACAAGGCCTGGGGCCTCGAGGCGACCTCGAGGCTTTCCTGCCAGGCCAAGGTGACCGACCGGGACCTAACCGTCGAGCTGCCGAAATACACCATCAACTACGAGCGCGAGGGAGGCGCGAACAAGGGAACATGAAGTGGACTGATACGCAGGACATCGCCATCGCGCTGACCGAGGCCCATCCCGAGGTGGATCCGAAAGGCGTGCGCTTTACCGACCTCTTCAACTGGGTGATGGCGCTGCCCGGCTTTGACGACGACCCCAAGCGCTGCGGCGAAAAGATCCTGGAAGCGATCCAGACGGCCTGGATCGATGAAGCCGAGTAACAATCGGTAACAGCGCTCCGCTGCGGCGGGCTTTACGATTTGCCGCATGCGCCACACGCTCCTCCTTGTCCTGCTCCTCGCCGCCTGGCAGGCGTCGGCCCAGGTCTACCGCTGGGTGGATGCGCATGGCACGGTGAACTATTCGAATGCCGTCCCGCCTGCCGCCATGCAGGCAACCACGCTCGCAATAAACGCGCAGCCCGGCCCGCCCGGGGCGGAGCAGCCCATCGTCCGCCCGGAGCTGGCGCAGGCCGAGCCCGGCGCCGAGCGCGCCATGCCATCGCCGCCGCCGGTGCGGGGCCTGGATTTCCGTAAATACGTGTCGCTCGCGCGCGGCATGAGCGAAGGCGAGCTGCTCGCCATCGCGGGCGAGCCCGACCTGCGCAGGCGCGAACGCGCGGTGCGCACCTACACCTACATGCCCACGCCGGGCGACCCGTTCATAACCACCATTACCCTGGTGCGCGGCCGCATCAGCGAGATCGAGCGCGTCCGCAAGTTCTGACCCTGGCACGGGGTTTGCGTCGCTGCTGGGGTCAACTCCAGGAGGGCCGCATGGACCGCAAGGACAAGGTCGAAGGCGAAGGCAGCTACACCGGCAGCAAGGATTACAACGAGCGCACGCGCAAGTTCGTGGACTCGGGCAAGGTCGAGCAGGCCGCGAACGACGCCAAACCGCAATCGGAGCAGCAGGCGCACGAGATGAAGAAGGCCGAGCGCCTGGGCAAGCAGCGCGCCAAGGGCGAGGACCCGGCCCTCAAAAGGGACGAGTAGCCTACTTCTCCCGCAGGGCGCCCCATAGCTGGTCCAGGCGGGCGTAGCGCCCGCAGCCGGTGACGTAGAACCGGTACTGAAGGGCGTTTTTCTTGTAGTAGTCCTGGTGGTAACCCTCGGCCGGCCAGAATTCGCTGGCCGGGGTTATCGGGGTCACGATGGGCTGGCGGAACGGCTTTTCCTTCTGCCACTTCGCCTTCGAGGCTTCGGCCAGGCGCTTCTGCTCTTCCGAGTGGTAGAAAATCTCCGGGCGGTACTGCGACCCCGAGTCGCAGAACTGGCGGTCGGCTACCGTGGGATCGTGGTTCAGCCAGAAGGTCTGCAGCAGCTTCTCGTAGCTCAACTTGGCCGGGTCGAACGTGACCTGGACGACCTCGGTGTGCCCGGTGCGCCCGGTAGAGACCTGCTCGTAGGTCGGATTTTTCACCTTGCCGCCCATGTAGCCGGACACCACCGCTTCCGGCGCGAGGCCGAGCTTCTCGAACGCCTCCTCGGTGCACCAGAAGCAGCCGCCCGCAAAGGTGGCCTTTTCCAGCTTCTGGGCATGCAGCGCCCCGGATAGTACGAGCAGCAGCAGGATGGCGAGGGCCCTCATGAGTTCATCTCCTTGATTACGGCGTCGATGACCGGTTGGTCGCGCAAGCATAGCCGGACATTACGCAGGGGCGAAGCGCGGGCCGCCCGCAGGTAGGCGCGCGCGCAGATTTCCAGCGGTACCGCGAAGATCCCGCTCGAGACCGCCGGAAAGGCGACCGAGGTCCATTGGTTTTCGACCGCGCGAGCGAATGCCGCATTCAGGGCGGCGAGGAGCTTCGTTGCCTCGTCGCCTTCGCCATAGCGCGGCCCCACGGCGTGGATCACGCCTTTGAAGGGCAGGCGGCCCGCGGTGGTGACCACCGCGCAGCCGGTTGGCAGGGGGCCCAGCCGCTTGACGATCGCTTCCGATTCCTCGACGAGCGCTTGGCCGGCAGCGCGCGCGATCACACCGGCCACGCCGCCGCCGTGCGCGAGGTGCCCATTGGCGGCATTGACGATGGCCTCCACCGGCTCCTCGAGCAGGTTGCCGCGGATCACGCGGAAAAAGCGGCCTGGGGCTATTTCTTCTTGCGCGATTTCTTCTTGCGTGGCGGCACCTTCCCGCCGGCCCGGCGCGCCTCGGACAGGCCGATGGCGATCGCCTGCTTGCGGCTTTTCACTTTCTTGCCCGAGCCGCCGCTGCGCAGGTTGCCGCGCTTGCGCTCGTGCATCGCCTTCTTCACCTTCTGCTGCGCCTTCTTGCCGTACCGTGCCATGCCGCCTCCTACTGGATCTTGGCCTTCGAACGAAGGGACTTCACCAGCTCCTCCAGCCGGCTCTGCACCAGCGACTGCTGGATGCGCGGGCGCGCCTCGTTCAACGCCGGAAAGCTGATCGCCCGCACGTCGTCGAGCTGGATCACGTGGTAGCCAAAGCGCGTACGCACCGGCTGCTCGGTGTACTTGCCTTTCTCGAGCTTCACCATGGCGCTGGAGAACTGCGGGTCGTAAGTGCTGGGCACCGCCCAGTCGAGGTCGCCGCCGCGCTGCGCGCTGCCCGGATCCTTGGAGTTCTTGCTCGCCAGCTCCTCGAACTTGCCGCCCTTGCGCAGCTCGGCGATCAGGCTGTTCGCCTGCTCTTCGGTCTCCACCAGGATGTGGCGCGCCCGGTATTCCTTGTCGCCCGCCTGGCCCTTGACCCGGTCGTACTCCTTCCTGATGTCGGCGTCGCTGATCGGGTGGGTGCGCACCCAGTCGGTGATGTAGGCGTTGACCAGGATTTCCTGGCGGGCGAAATCCACCTGCGTCTGCACCTCGGGGCGCTTGCCGACGCCGGTGCGCTGCGCCTCCTGGGCGAGCAGCTCGCGGTTGATCAGCTCCTCGCGCACCATGGCGCGCGTCTGCTCGTTGTCGGGCATGCCGCGCTGGCCCTGGCGCTGCAGCATGAGGTTCATGCGGCTTTGCGGCACCGCCACGCCGTTGACCGTGGCGATCGCCGCGGCAGCGGGCTTGGCCGGCTCCGCCTTCTTCGTCGGCAGCCCTTGGGCTGAGGCGAGCGCCGGCACCGCCATCCATGCGGCGGCGATGATCCATGTCTTCATTGGTTTCCTTTCGTCTCTTCGGGGCTGCGCGCCGTGATGGCGAGCGCGTGGATGGGATGCTGCATGAGCTCGCCGAGCGCCTGGTAAACCATGCGGTGGCGCGCGACGGTGGGTTGGCCGGCAAAGCGCGGCGATACGATGGACAGCCGCCAGTGGGTGTTGCCGCCTTTGCGGTAGCCGGCGTGGCCGCGGTGCTGCTCGCTTTCGTCGACCAGGTCCAGCGCGAGCGGCTCGAGGCCCTGCAGGCGCGCGCGAATGGTGTCGGCGACGCTCACGGCTTGTGTTCGACGTACTTCGCGAGGAAGGCCGACTGCACCACGACGAACAGCAGCATGAGGCCCATGCCGCCGAACAGCTTGAACGACGCCCAGACCGTCTCGGAGAAGTTGTAGGCCACGTAAAGGTTGAGCGCGCCCATGATGGCGAAGAAGCCGACCCAGCTCCAGTTGAGCCGCGCCCACACCGGGTCGGGCAGGCTCATCTGCTCCGACAGCAGGCCGCGGATCAGGTTCCGGCGGGCGACCGCCGCGCCGGCGAGCACCGCGCCGAACAGCCAGTAGAGCACCGTGGGCTTCCACAGGATGAAGGTCTTGTCGCGCAGGTACAGCGTGAGCCCGCCGAACACCACGATGATGGCGAAGCTCGCCCACAGCATCGGCGGGATTTTCTTCTTGCGCAGGGCGAGCCAGCCGACCTGCACGAAGGTCGCGGCGATGGCGACTGCCGTGGCGACAAAAATGTCCCAAAGGAGGATCGCGACGAAAAACAGCGCCACGGGGAAGAGTTCGAACAGGAACTTCATGCGGGAAAGCGGATTTTACCAGTCACTTCCAGCCGCCGAGCGCCTTGCGCGCGGCTTCGTTGGCCGGCCGCACCACCAGGCCGCTCGAGGACACCGTCACCACGTACTGGGCGCCCTCGGCCATGGGGACGAAGGCGGCGCTGCCGTAGAGCGCATCGGCAAGCGGCACATAGCGCTGGTAGCGCCGCGTCAGCGTCCACAGGTCGAGTCCCGCCTCGCCGGCGAGCTCGTGCACCGTGCGCGGCGCGGCGCGCTCGGAGGCGGCGTCGCCGTAGCGCCCGGACAGCCGCTCCAGCCGGTAAAGGGTGTCGAGGCCGAGCAGGTTCCCCATGGGGCGCCACTTGAGCACCCGCGCATCGATCTGC
>DATACE010000048.1:0-3718 GCA_036259215.1 Burkholderiales bacterium
GGTCAGAGCCCGAATAGGAATTCGGGCTCTGACCCCGATTTGCGTTGAACGGTTTTTCATGCGGCACGCGCCAGTTGGATTCTTTCCGATGCTTTGCGCCGGGCTATGGCATCGGCTTCCATGATCGATTCCAAGCTCATGGAATCGGAGTTTGCAACGGCGTTCATCGTCGCTTCGATCACCCCCGGAAAGGCGCTGAACGGCAGGCGACCGGAGAGAAAGGCGTCGACGGCGACCTCGTTGGCGGCGTTCAGCGCCGCGGGCGCGGTGCCGCCGGCGCGCAGCGCGGCGTAGGCGAGCGGCAGGCAGGCAAAGCGCTGGGGGTCGGGGCGCTCAAAGGACAGGTGGCTCATGGCGGCGAGGTCCAGCGGCCGCGCACCCGAGGCGATGCGCTCCGGGAAGGCGAGCGCGTGCGCGATCGGCACGCGCATGTCCGGGTTGGAAAGCTGCGCGATGACCGAGCCGTCGACGTACTCGACCAGCGAATGCACGATGCTCTGCGGGTGGATCAGCACCTCGATGCGCTCGGCCTCGACCTCGAACAGCCAGCGCGCCTCGATCACCTCGAGCCCCTTGTTCATCATGGTCGCCGAGTCAACCGAGATCTTGCGGCCCATCACCCAGTTGGGATGCGCGCAGGCCTGCTCGGGGGTCACCGCGCCGAGCTTGTCGAGCGGCAGCGCGCGGAACGGGCCGCCGGAGGCGGTGAGCATGATGCGCCTCACGGCCTTTACGTCCGACAGGCACTGAAATACGGCGTTGTGCTCGCTGTCTACCGGCAGCAGCTTCGCGCCCGAGTCGCGCGCGGCGCGCATCACCAGCGGGCCGGCCATGACGAGCGCCTCCTTGTTGGCGAGCAGCACGCGCTTGCCCGCGCGCGTTGCCGCGAGCGTGGAAGGCAGGCCGGCCGCGCCGACGATGCCGGCCATCACCGCGTCGCAGCCCGGGTCGGCTGCGATGCGCTCCAGCGCCGCAGCGCCGAACAGCAGGCGGGTGCGGGCTTCTTCCCGGAATCGGCTCTCCAGGTCCTGGCTCGGCGAAACGCCGGATAGCACCGCGTACGCCGGTCGATGGATGCGGCAAAGCGCGAGCAGCGCGTCGGCGGAAGCATGCGCGGTCAGCGCGAACAGCGGGTAGCGCCCGGGATGGCCCCCGACCACGTCGAGCGTGCTCGCGCCGATGGAGCCGGTGGCGCCCAGCACGGCGAGGTTCATGCCGCCGCCTTGACGAGCGGCCAGAGCAGCGCCGCGAGCGGCAGCGCCGCGGTAGCGCTGTCGATGCGGTCGAGCACGCCGCCGTGGCCGGGCAGCAGGCTGCCGCTGTCCTTGACACCCGCCTGGCGCTTGGCCGCCGACTCGAAAAGATCTCCTGCGATGCTGACCATGGCGAGCAATGCGGCCGCCGCAAGAAACGGCGGCCACGCAATTCCCTGAATCCAGAACCCGCCGATGATAGCGTAGGCGAGCGCGCCCAGCAGCCCGCCGAGCGCGCCTTCCCAGGTCTTTCCGGGGCTGATGGCCGGCGCGAGCTTGCGCCGTCCCCACGCCCGGCCGACGAAATACGCCGCGGTATCGGCGATCCACACCAGCGCCAGCACCAGCAGGACTTCGAGCGGCCGCAGCGCCAACATCGCAAGCCCCGCCGGGACCAGCACGGCGAAGCCGGCCGCCCCCAGCCAGGTGCGCTGCGCCGGCCGCACCCCGCGCCACATCCACAGCGGGACAAGCACGACCCACCACAGCGCGGCGACGATGAACAGGGCGTGGCGCAGGCCGATCCATTCGGCGACCAGGAAAACGAGCGAAAGGATCACGGCGAAAGCCCAGGCGCTGCCGCGCTCCAGGCGGCACAGCCGGGCCCATTCGAGCGCGGCCAGCACGAGCAGCAGCGCGAGCCCGCCCGCGAGCGCCGCGCGCGGCAGGAAAAACAGCGCGGCTAGCAGGCCGACGATCAGGACCGCGGCCGTCGCGACCCGCGCCGCGAGCTGCCCTTTCAGGCGACCTCGGCGCGCTTCGCCGCGAGCAGCTGCTCGCTAGTGCGGCCGAAACGCCGCTCGCGCGCGCGGTACGAGGCGATCGCGAGGTCGAGCGCAGCCTCGTCGAAATCCGGCCAGAGCGTCTCGGTGAAGTACAGCTCCGTGTAGGCGAGCTGCCAGAGCAGGAAGTTGCTGATGCGCTGCTCCCCGCCGGTGCGGATGAAAAGATCCGGCTCGGGGGCGTAGCTCATGGCAAGGTGCGGCGTGAGGTCCTGCTCCTCGAAGGAATCCTGCTTGCCGCGCGCGGCCTTGTTCATGGCCTGCAGCAGGTCCCAGCGCCCGCCGTAGTTGGCGGCGATGGTCAGGGTCAGCCCCTGGTTGCCCGCGGTGAGGCGCTCGCCCTGCTCGATGGCGCGGCGGATGCCGGCGTCGAAGCGCAGCGTGTCGCCCACCACCTTGAGCCGTACGTTGCTGCGATGCAGTTTCTCCACCTCGCTGGTCAGCGCCACCTGGAAAAGCTGCATGAGCAGCGCAACCTCCTCCGCCGGGCGCCGCCAGTTCTCGGAGCTGAAGGCGAACAGCGTGAGGTAGCCGATGCCGCGCTCGGCGCAGGCGCGCACCGTGGCGCGCACCGCCTCCACGCCGCGGCGGTGCCCGGCGATGCGCGGCAGGTGCTGGCGCTTCGCCCAGCGGCCGTTGCCGTCCATGATGATGGCGACGTGGCGCGGCACGTCCAGCGCCGGCGGGATCTCCCGCGTGGAGCTTTCGTGCGTCATACCGCGAGCAGCTCCTTTTCCTTCTCGGCGAGCAGCCGGTCGATGTCGGCGATGTGCCGGTCGGTCATCTTCTGCACCTCGTTCTGCGCCGCGCGCTCGTCGTTCTCGGAGACTTCCTTTTTCTTCAGCGCATCCTTGAGGTGGGTGTTGGCGTCGCGCCGCAGGTTGCGCACCGCGACGCGCGCGTTCTCGGCCTCGTGGCGCACCACCTTGATGAGCTCCTTGCGCCGCTCCTCGGTAAGCGCCGGCATCGGCACCCGCACGGTCTCGCCCTGGCTCGCCGGGTTGAGCCCGAGGTCGGCATCGCGGATCGCCTTCTCGACCGCCTGCGCCATTTTCTTCTCGAACGGCGTGACGCCGATCGTGCGCGAGTCGAGCAGGGTGACCTTGGCCACCTGATTGAGCGGGGTGGGCGAGCCGTAGTAGTCGACCATCACGTGGTCGAGGATCCCGGTGTGCGCGCGCCCGGTGCGCACCTTGGCGAGGTCGGCCTTGAAGGCCTGCACGCTCTTGTCCATCTTCTGATCCGTGGTCTTCTTGAGTTCGGTGATCACCATGGCGTCCTCATCATACGTGAACCAATGTGCCCTCGTCCTCGCCCAGCACCACGCGCCGCAGCGCGTCCTTCTTGAAGATGCTGAAGACATTGATCGGCAGCTTCTGGTCGCGGCACAGCGTGAGCGCGGTCGCGTCCATCACCCTCAGGTTGCGCGCGATCGCCTCGTCGAAGCTGATGCGGGTGTAGCGCTCGGCGTGCGGATCGCGCTTGGGATCCGCGGTGTAGACGCCGTCGACCTTGGTGGCCTTGAGCACGATCTCGGCGCTGATCTCGCTGCCGCGCAGCGCCGCGGCGGTGTCGGTGGTGAAGAAGGGGTTGCCGGTGCCGGCGGCGAAAATCACCACCTTGCCCTCCTCCAGGTAGCGGATCGCCTTGCCGCGGATGTAGGGCTCGACCACCTGCTCGATG
>DATACE010000049.1:0-1790 GCA_036259215.1 Burkholderiales bacterium
TTCGAACCCGCGGAGTGGGGGTTGATCCCACTCCGGGTTGAAACCTGGCAAGGGATCGTCTACGTCGACTTGTCGGGCACGGCCGAGCCGATGAAAGCGCCGATGATGGTGCCCGAGCCGCCGACGATGGCCATCAGCGCCGCTTCCACCGAGATCGGAAAAGACGCGGCGACCGGGTTCACGAACTTGTTGTAGTAGACGTAGAGCACGCCGGCGAAGCTCGCGAGCGCGCCCGAGAGCACGAAGGCGGCGTAGAGGTGCAGGCTGGTGCGGTAGCCCAGGCTCGACATGCGCGTCTCCGAGGCGCGGATGCCGCGCAGCCCCAGGCCGAACGGCGAGCGGATGAGCACGCGGTAGCCGAGGCCGCACAGCACCACGGCGGCGAGCACCAGGTAGTAGTACTGCGTGTGCGAGGTGATCGCCGCGGGCCCGAGCGCGGGAAACGGCACGTTGGTGACGCCGTTGTCGCCGCCGGTGAACGAGGACCAGCGGT
The DNA here is from genome assembly GCA_036259215.1 of Burkholderiales bacterium. GTDB lineage: Bacteria > Pseudomonadota > Gammaproteobacteria > Burkholderiales > SG8-39 > SCGC-AG-212-J23. The sequence goes on from DATACE010000049.1 coordinate 494, forward strand.
GCGCCACGCCCCACACCACGTAGCCGAAGGCGATGGTGATGAGGATGAAGTACACCCCGCGCGTACGCACCGCGAGGCCGAAGAGCAGCGCGAGCAGCGTGCCGGCGAGGATGCCGGCCGGCGCGGCGAGCGCGGTCGGCACGGCGTAGCGCACTTGCAGGATGGCCACCGTGTAGGCCGACACGGCGAAGAACGAGGCGTGGGTGAGCGAGAAGAGGCCCGCGTGCCCGAGAAGCAGATCCACCGACAGCGCGAGCAGGCCGACGATGTACATCTGGGTGACCAGGCCGGTCCAGAACGGGCCGGCGACAAAGGGAAGCGCAAGCGCGGCGGCGAGCGCGAGCAAGAAAATGGTGACAGTCACCATTTTGTTGGTGACAGTCACCATTTTCTAGTGCTCCTTGCCGAACAGGCCGCGCGGCCGGAACAGCATGAGCAGCGCGATCGGCCCGAACAGCACGAAGTACGAGAACTCGGGCAGCAGCCAGCGGCCGTAGGCGTCCAGCAGCCCGACGATCAGCGCACCGATCATCGCGCCCTCGAGGCTGCCCAGGCCGCCGACGATCACCACCACCAGCGCGTACACCAGGATCTCCCATTCCGCGCCCGGGTAGAGCGTGAGGAAGGCGCCGCCCGCCACCCCCGCCATGCCGGCGAGAAAGGAGGCGAGCGCCGACACCAGCACGAAGAGGCGATCGACGTTGATGCCGGTGGCGTTCACCTGCTCGCGGTCGTCCACCCCGGCGCGCACCACCGCGCCGAGCTGCGTCCTGCGGTAGAGCAGCCACAGCGCCGCGCCGACCAGCACGCCGAGGAAGATGAGCACGAAGCGGTACTTGGGGTAGTACAGCTCGCCCGGCAGCACGACCGCGCCGCGCAGCGCGGCGGGCGCGGGCACCATGAGGTTGTCGCCGCCCCAGGTCCACAGCGCGAGATCGCCGAGCACGAAGGCCACGCCCACGGTGAGCAGCACCTGCGCGAGGTGGTTCTCGCCCGTGCGGCGCAGCAGGAAGCGGTCGACCAGGAAGCCGAGCACCACCACCGCGGCGCCGCCGCCGACGAGCGCGAGCGCGAAGCTGCCGGTGTGCTGCGCGACGCTGAGGCCGATGTAGCCGCCGACGAGGTAATAGGCGCCGTGCGCCATGTTGACCACGCGCATCAGGCCGAAGCTAAGGGTAAAGCCGCTCGCCAGCAGGAACAGCAGCGCCGCGAGCGAGATGCCGTTGATGGCCTGCAGGACGGCGCTGGTCAACAGGGGACAGACCCCAATTTCCGGAACGCGTAGCTAAAGGAAATT
>DATACE010000050.1:0-6793 GCA_036259215.1 Burkholderiales bacterium
GCAGGCGAGGATCAGCGCGCCGTCGACCGCCCCGAACATGGCTTTCGCTTCCTCAGAAAAAGTCTCCTGCAGCGTGGCGTATGCGCCCGCGGGCTGCTCGAAGATCTCCTTTTGCATGTAGTGCCGGTAGCTGCCGAGCTCCATGGCGTCGGCTTGCAGCCGGCTCACGCTCAAGGGGCGCTCCACCACGTGGCCGCGCGCATCGACGATGCGCACCGCGCGCGGCGTGACCTCGGCGCAGTCGCCTTCCTCGAGGTAGATCATGTTGCGCGTCACCTGCAGCAGCGCGCCGGTATCGGAGGCGGCGAAGTTCTCGCCCTCGCCGATGCCCAGGAGCAGCGGCGCCCCCATGCGCGCGACCACCAGCCGCGACGGATCGTCGGCCGCGATCACGGCTATGGCATAGGCGCCCTTGAGCTCGGATACCGCGGCGCGAACGCCGTCCAGCAGGTTCCATCCGTTGGAAACCTTCGAATGCACCAGGTGCGCGATGACCTCGGTGTCGGTGTCCGAGGTGAACTGGTAGCCCAGGGCGCGCAGGCGCGCGCGCACCTCGTCATGGTTCTCGATGATGCCGTTGTGCACCAGCGACACGCCGCCGCTGACGTGGGGGTGCGCGTTGCGCTCCGAGGGCGCGCCGTGCGTCGCCCAGCGCGTGTGGCCGATGCCGATGGTGCCCTCGAGCTTCTCGTCGAAAGCCCGCTTCTCAAGCGCGGCCACGCGGCCGCAGGCGCGCACGCGGTGCAGCGTGCCGTTGATCACCGCCATCCCCGCCGAGTCGTACCCGCGGTACTCGAGGCGCTTCAGGCCCTCGATCAGGATGGGCACGACGTTGCGCCGCGCTACCGCGGCGACGATTCCACACATACACGTTTCCTTTGCATGAGAAGCAGGCCGGCGGTGGCGAGCACGCCGCCCATGCCGGCGAGAAAGTCGGCGGCGTCGGCCGCGGGGCGCAGGGCGTCGATGGCGCCGAAGGCGAGCGCCGCGCCGACGGCGAAGCGCGGCATGCCGCTCGCCCGCCACAGGAGCAGCGTGAGCAGCGAGAAGGCGGCGTACCGCGCCGCCTCGGGCGCGAGCTCAATAGGCATTTTCTTTCTGCAGCACGACCACCACGGTCTTGAGGATGATCTGCAGGTCGAGCAGCAGCGACCAGTTGCGCAGGTACTGCAGGTCGTACTCGATGCGCGCTTTCATCTTGTCGACCGTCTCGGTCTCGCCGCGCCAGCCGTTGACCTGGGCGAAGCCGGTGATGCCGGGCTTCACCTTGTGGCGGATCATGTAGCCGCGGATGAGCTTGCGGTACATCTCGTTGTGCGCCACCGCGTGCGGGCGCGGGCCGACCACGCTCATGCGGCCCTGCAGCACGTTGATGAACTGCGGCAGCTCGTCGAGCGAGGTGCGGCGCAGGAAGGCGCCGAAGCGCGTCACCCGGCTGTCGTTCTTGGTGGCCTGCTGCACCACGTCGCCGTCCTCGGCGACCGTCATGGTGCGGAACTTGTAGACCACGATGCGCTTGCCGTCCAGGCCGTAGCGGCGCTGCTTGAACAGCACCGGGCCGGGCGAGGAGAGCTTCACACCCGCGGCGATGGCCAGCATCAGCGGCGAGATGAGCGCCAGGATGGCGAGGCTGAACAGCACGTCGCTCGCGCGCTTCACCATCCCGTTTACCCCGGTGAAGGGCGACTCGCACACCGCCACCACCGGCAGGCCGCCGATCGAGTCGACGCGCGCCTGGATCAGGTCCGAGACGAAGATGTCGGGCACGAAATAGATCGAGGCGGTGGTGTCGCGCAGGTCCTCGAGCAGCTTGAGGATGCGCGGCTGCGAGGCCATGGGCAGCGCGATGTAGATCACGTCCACCGGGTGGGTGCGCGCATAGTCCGCCAGGGCCGCGAGCGGGCCGAGGTTGTCGCGCGGCGCCACCGCCGGGATGCGGCCGGCGTCGCGGTCGTCGAAGTAGCCGGCGAAGCGCTGGCCGAGCATCGGGTGATCGCGCAGCTTGGCGGCGAGCCTGCGCCCGAGGTCGTTCGCCCCCGCGATCACCGCGGTCTTCTGCAGCCCCTCGGCGGCCAGCAGCCGCGGCCACACCACCGGCAGCAGCCGGTGCGCGGCGAACAGCGCCGCCGGCGTGGCAAGCGCCCAGGCGAGGATCACGCGCGGGTCGAACACGGCGAGCGTGCGCGAGGCCCAGCCGAGGAACAGCAGCAGCGTCACGATCGCCAGCCAGCCGGTGGCGATGTCCAGCGCGAGCTCGCCGGCGCTGCCGACCTCCTCGCGCGCGAGGCTCCCAGGAAAGGTCATGGCGAACACCAGCAGCGCGAGGATCAGGCAGGCGCCGTCGAAGCGGCCGCCGAACGCGGCTACCGCCGCGCCCAGCGCCCCGATCGCCACCAGCGGATCGATCGCCGACTGCACCAGCGCGCCCGGTCCGGGCGGGGTGCGCAGCGTTTGCGAATGGCTGTCTCGGCTCGGATGCAAGGCCAAGGCAGGGTAGGGCACGCAGGTTCAGCCATTGCGTGGCACCGCGCCCCTCTCAGTAGGCTCACCGGACTAGCTTTTCTGGCGCGCACCCGCCTAACGGATGCGTATCTCACTCCTCTATATTGCGAACCATCATGCCACTACCTACCGCTGACCAACCGGTGAACCACAGCGTCACCCACACCATCGCTGCCCCGGGGCAGCCGCTGCCGATGCCGCATGACGGCGGCAACGGCGACGCACGCTCGGCGGCCACCGATTTCCTGCAGATCGAATCGATCGTGCTCAACCTAGACGCGGCGCTGCGCGTGCATGCGCGCGCGCATTTCTTCAGCTGGACGCAGGGCCTGCTGCAGAGCCTGATCCGCCACGAGCTGCTGATCTGCACGTTGTGCCTGGGCAAGCCGCCGGCATTCCGCGCCGACGGCTTCTCCATGACGACGCCCGACCCGGCGCTGTTCAGCGACATGTTCCTGCGCGACACCGCGGTGGCGCCCGCTTTCCTCAAGGCATGGGAAGAGCGCCGCTACCAGCCGGTGGTGTTCGACGTGGGCAACGGGCCGCTCGCCAACGGTGCCTTCTCGCGCGAGCTCGAGCGCCTCGGCGCCACCCAGCTCATGGTGCACGGCGTGCACGACGCCGACGGCCGCGCGCTCGGCCTGTTCACCTTCGCGTGCCGCCCCGGCAGCGTCGGCGCGCGCCAGGCTTACCTCGCGCAGATCCTCGCTCCCGCGCTGCACGCGGCGTGGGTGCGCACCCAGCTGCAGCGGCGCGCCGAAGGCAGCAACGGCGCCGACAAGTCGCTTGGGCAGAGCGTGCTTACCGTGCGCGAGATGGACATCCTGAAGTGGATCTACCTCGGCAAGAGCAACTTCGAGATCGGCGCCATCCTCAAGATCAGCCCGCTCACCGTCAAGAACCACGTGCAGAAAATCCTGCGCAAGCTCAACGTGGTCAACCGCACCCAGGCCATCGGCAAGGCCCTCGAGCTGCGCATCCTCAACCCCTAATCGGGGTCAGAGCCCGAATAGCCAATCGGGGTCAGAGCCTGAATAACAAATCGGGCTCTGACCCCGATTGCGCTTCATCGCTGGCTTCGCGCGCTGGGCGGCCCGACTTCCCCGGTGCCAGCTTGTGCCCGGTGGGTGCGACTACTGCGGTCTTGAATGCATCGCTTCCCAGCGGATAGCCGGCGTTGGTCGCTTCGCGGATCTCACGCAGCAACGCCGGCTCCAGCGCTTCCTCGAACAATGCCAGGTATCCGTCCTTGCCCGCCCCGAGGGCGGTGAGCTCGGCATGGGGCGTAAGCAGAGAGTCGCTGTGCTGGCCCGTATTGCCGCGATGGCTCGACCACTCGAAGGCATCCGGGCGCTCGACCAGCGCGGCCCTTACAGGATTGAGCTCGATGTAACGGTAGCAGGCGAGCACATACCGCGCCGATTCCACCAGGGAAGACCGATAGCGGCCTTCCCACAGCGTGCCGGTGCGGCCATGGCGGCGGTTGAAGTACGGCACGTAGCGCTGACCGAGGTCGCGCATCATCGCCATGCAGCCGTCCTCCGAGGACGGCGTGACCAGCAGGTGAACATGGTTCGGCATGAGGCAATAGGCATGCACCGAACAGACGAACTTCTTCGCCAGCTCGTGCAGATGCAGCAGGTAGACCAGGTAGTCGCTGCGCGCGCGGAAGCACGCACCACGGTTGTTCCCCCGCTGGATGACATGCATGCCAACGCCTGGCAACACCAGCCGTGATTGTCGGGGCATGGCCACACAACGCTCCTCGTGGGTGACGCGTTGACGCAATCGGGCACTGACCCGAATTTTCGATTCGGGCTCTGACCCCGATTTCGAATCCGGGCTCTGACCCCGATTGGCGGGGTAGTCCGTATGGGGCATCGCCGGGGGAGGGCGGGGGGTCTGCGCTGTCATGGGAGCCTTCTAGGATGCATGACGCCCATGAAGATCCTCTTCGCCGTCGCCATTTCGTTTGCCGCAGCGCAGGCCGCGGCCAGCGCGAGCTTCCAGGAGTCGGCGCAGCCGGCGATGCCGGCGCACGCGGCGCACCCCGCGCTGTACTCGTTCGCGGACATCTACCGCCTTACGGTCGGCGGCGCGCCGATGCCCGAGGCGCCGACGCCTGAGCTGCCCATGCGCGTCGCCGCGGTGCAGGCGGCGCCGCCCGCCGAGCTGCAGTTCTCGGTGATGCGCCTGCCCGAGCCGCGCGGCTGGATGCTGCTGCTCGCGGGCCTGGCGCTCGCCGGCTGGGTGGCCCGGCGGCGCCTTGGGTACTCCTTCTAGATGAGAGCCGTGCTTGCCCTGCTCGCGGTGTTCGTCGCCGGCTGCCAGCCGGCCGAGGCGACGCGCGCCGGCCTGGTGGTGGCGCGCGTCAACGGCGTGGAAATCTCCGCGCTGCACGCGGCGAGCCCGCAGGCGCTGGAAAGCGTGATCGACCGCGAGCTCCTGGTGCAAAAGGCGCTCGAGGCCGGCCTGGAGCGCGACCCGCAGGTGGCGCTGTCGATCGAGCATGCGCGACGCCAGGTACTGGCGCAGGCGTGGATCGAGCGCCACGCGGGCGCCGCGGCGCAGGCCACGCCCGAGGAAGTGCGCCGCTTCTACGCCGAGAACGCCGCGCTGTTCTCCGAGCGTCGCGTGTATCGCCTGCAGGAGCTGGCGGTGTCGCTGCCGGGCGAGATGTTCGAGGCGCTGCGCGCCGAGGCGGCGCGCACGCCGGAGCTCGCGCACCTGGCGGCCTGGCTGCGCGCGCGCAACCTCAAGTTCACCGAGATCGGCCTGACGCAGCCGGCCGAGCTGCTGCCGCTGCGCTACCTGCCGCAGCTGGCGCGCATGCAGCCGGGCGAGATCGCGGTGTTCGCCGCCCCTTCCGGGGCGTCGGTGGTGCAGCTGGTGAGCGCCGCGGAAGCGCCGCTCGGCGAGAAGCAGGCAGCGCCGGTGATCGAGCGGTTTCTCGCCGGACGCAAGCGGCTGGAGATCGCCGCCGCGGAGGCGAAGCGCCTGCGCGGCAGCGCGAGGATTGAATACGTCGGGGACTTCACAGCGAGGTAAAGATGAAACTGATTGCATTGGCGTTTTTCCTGTGGGCAGCAGCACTTCCGGCCTGGGCCCAGCCGGCGGACAAGCTCGGCGTGGGCGACGCGCTGCGCGTCACCGTGTTCCAGCAGCCGGACCTCACCACCGAGGCGCGCGTCACGGAGCGCGGCACCATAAGCATGCCGCTGGTGGGCGAGGTGAAAGTGGCGGGGCTGAGCTCCACCGAGGCGGGCAAGCACATCGCCGCCGAGCTGAAGAACGGCAAGTACCTCAAGAACCCGCAGGTGAGCGTGGCGGTGACCACGGTGCGCAGCCGCCAGGTCAACGTGCTGGGCATGGTGGCGCGCCCGGGACGCTACCCGCTGGACGACACCAGCTCGCAGCTGGCCGACGTGATCGCGGCGGCCGGCGGCATATCGGCCGACGGCGCCGACTACGTCACGCTGGTGCGCGACGGCAAGTCGCAGAAGCTGCCGGTGATCGCCAAGGGCGTCTACCTGAAGAACGGCGACACGATCCACGTCGACCGCGCGCCGGTGTTCTACATCTACGGCGAGGTGGCGCGCTCGGGCGCCTACCGCCTCGAGCCCAACATGACCGTGATGCAGGCGATCGCCGCCGGCGGTGGCATCACGCCGCGCGGCAGCGACCGGCGCCTCAAGCTGCGCCGCCCCGACGCCAAGGGCAAGTTCGTCGAGACCGACACCACGCTCATGGACACGGTGAAGGCCGACGACGTGATCTACGTCAGAGAATCGATTTTCTAAGGGAAGGGCAAGCTCAATGGACCTGAACCAATTCATGCTGGCGCTGCGCGCGCGGCGCAAGGCATTCGTGATGGTGCTCGCCGCGGTGATCGTCACCGCGGTCGCAGTGGCCTTCATCGTGCCCAAGAAGTACGTGGCCACCTCCACGCTGCTGATCGACGCGCGCGACGAGCAGACCATGGAGCGCACGCGCATGTCCGGCCGCGAGCGCGCCGGCTACATCGCCACGCAGATCGACCTCATCAAGTCCCAGCGCGTCGCCAAGCAGGTGGCGCGCGACCTGAAGATCGCCCAGATGCCGGGCGTGCGGGAGACGTGGGAGGAGGCCACCGGCGGCGCCGGCACGCTGGAGGACTGGATCGCCGCAGGCTTGGCCGAGCGCGTGGTGGCCGACGTGCCGGGCAGCAACGTGCTCAGCATCACCTTCTCCTCCAAGGACCCGCGCGAGGCGGCCACCGTGGCCAACGCCTTCGTCAAGGCCTACCTGGAGA
>DATACE010000051.1:0-5480 GCA_036259215.1 Burkholderiales bacterium
GTCGGCCAGAGCCTGCCGTATGCGACCCCGCCGCAGATCACGGTAACGGCGCGCAACGGCACGGCCAACGGACTGACCAACGCGATCACGCGGAACTACGCGGGCGCGTACATGAAGCTATCCAACGCAATCGGCACGAGCCTCAACCAGGCGCCGTACGACAGCCAGGACGGGCGTTATGCACGCTTCGACGTGCTGGGCGGTGCTTTGACGCCGGGACTCAATACGCTTGCGCTGCCGGCGACGAGCGCGGACCCCGTGATCGGCGCGTTTACCGAAGGTGTCGGCACCCTGACCTTCGCCTCGGGACTGGCGATGCTGCGCAGTACGACCGTGCCCAGCGCGCCGTTCGATGCCGACATCGCGCTATCCCTCAATATCGTCGACACCGACGGCGTTGCCTATGCCGCGAATCCGGCGCGCTTCGGCGACACAAGTGCGGGCAACGGCATGGCGTTCAGCAGCGGCAAGCTGATGCGCTTCGGCCGGCTGCGCGTTGACAATGCCGTCGGCTCGGACAAGCTGGACCTGCAAATGGGCCTGCGAATCGAGTACTGGACCGGCTCGGCGTTCGCGGTGAACTCGCTGGACAGCTGCACCACGCTCATCGCCAAGAACTTCTCGCTGGCGAATCACCAGCCCGGCTTGGTTGGTGCAGGCGCTGGCGCCAACATGCTTTCGCCGACGGCCGGCAGCGACGGCAACGTCGCGATGGGCGGTGCTTTCGTGGCCGGCATTGCGAGCGTGACAATCCTAAAGCCGAACCCGGCGGCAACGGCTCCCGGTAGCGTCGATGTGTGCCTGGACCTCGATGTCAGTCCCGGCACAGGCGATGCGACTTGCCAGGCGGCGGTCCCGGCCGATAAGCGCTGGCTGCAAATGCTGCGCACCAACCCGCCCGGCACCCACACGCAGGATCCGGTCGGCCGAGCGGCTTTCGGCCTGTACGGCAGCCAGCCGAAGAACTTCATCTACTTCCGCGAGAACTTCTAGCTAGCGCAGCAGGCGGCGGCCGTCGGGCTCGAGCCGCTGGTAGGCGCGCCAGGGTCCGCCGGGCGCATCCCGGCAGGCGCCAAAGCGAAACGGCATGCCTTCGCGGCCGGGCGTGAGAAAGCGCAGGTCGGAGAACCAGACGCAGGTGGAGCCTTCGGTAATGCCGTCGAACGCCGGCACGTCGGCGAACCAGCGGAAGAAATCGAGCGCCGCGGCGTTCCAGGCTTCCTTGCCCAGCCGGTCGTACGGCGGATGGCCGTAGCGCGTCTGCGTGACCCACTTTGCCTGGGCGAGCGGCAGGTAGGGAGAATCGATGCGCGCGATGAAGCCGTCGCCCGGCTCATAGCGCCGCGGCTCGCGGCGCACGAGGTTCACGTGGGCAAAGCGGTGCGCCGTGTCGTCGCTCACGAAGACGGTCCAGTTGAACGGCGATACCGGGCGCGGATGCGCGGTGACCTGCGCGCTCTGCAATCCGATGGAAGCCGCGTAGGCCTCGCCGAAGTCGATGGCGCGCTGCTTTTGCATGTACTGGAAGCCGACGTAGCTCGCCAGCACGACGCTGGCCGCGATGGCGGGCACTTTGGTTTTCCGGAAAACCAGCGACAACAGCAGGCCGGCCAGGATGATGCCGGTGAACCACAGGTCGATGATGAAGGTCGCGCCGAGCGCCGCGCGCCAGTCCCACACCGGCGCAAACACAACGGTGCCAAACCCGGTGATGAGGTCGCCCGCGATATGCGCGCCGAGCGCCATCGCGCAGACGCCGTACAGCGCGCGCCAGCCGCCTGGCTCGCGCAGGACCTTGGCCAGCAGCCAGGCGAGCAGCAGCGCCCACAGCGGCAGCAGCAGCAGCGAATGCGTGACCCCGCGGTGCTGCTCGAGATACGCGATCGGCCCGGCATAGCTGATGACGAAGTCCAGGTCGGGCGCTGCGCAGGCGAAGAAGCCCGCAGCGACGCGCCGCGGCAGCGAGCCGGGCGGTGCGTCCTTGGAGGCGGTCGCGCGAGCGAGCAGCGCCCCGGAGAGCGCGTGGGTCAGGGTGTCCAATTAATTCGGGCTCTGACCCCGATTTTGCTTTCTTTTTAGGCGGCGCGCTTCTTGCGCTGGGCATCCTTGACGTGCATCTGGGCGTACGCGCCATGGGCCGCGGCCTCGGCGTCGCCGACGTGCACCGGCATGCCCATGTCCGAGAGCACCGAGCCGAGCGCGGACAGGCACAGCATGACGTTGTCGGGGCGGCAGGAGTAGCCCATGAGGCCGAAGCGCCAGATCTTGCCCTTGAGCGGCCCCAGGCCGGCACCGATCTCCAGGCCGAACTCGGACAGCAGGCGCTTGCGCACCTCCTCCTCGTTCACGCCTTCCGCGCAGAACACCGCGTTCATCTGGGGAAGCTGATGGTGCTCTTTTACTAGAAACCTGAGACCCATGGCTTCCAGCCCGGCCTTCAACGCCAGGTGATGGCGCGTATGGCGGGCCCAGGAATTCTCCAGGCCTTCCTCGCGGATAAGCAGCAGCGCTTCGTGCAGGGCGAACAGCGAGTTGGTCGGCGCGGTGTGGTGGTAGGTGCGCGTGCCGGCGTTCCAGTAGCCCAGTAGCAGGTTCATGTCCATGAACCAGCTGTGGATCTTGTCCTTCCTCTTCTTCACGTGCTCGACCACGCGCTCGGAGAACGACACCGGCGACAGGCCGGGCGTGCACGAAAGGCACTTCTGGCTCGCCGAGTAGATGGCGTCGACGTCCCACTCGTCGACCTTGACCGGCGAGCCGCCGAGGGAGGTCACGGCATCGACGATCACCAATGCGCCGTGCTTGTGCGCGATCTGCGTGAGGAGCTTGGCGTCGGACTGGCAGCCGGTCGAGGTCTCGGCATGCACGAAGGCCACCACCTTGGCGTCCGGGTTCTTCTTAAGGGCATCCTCGAGCTTCTGCGGGTCGACCGGCTCGCCCCACTTGTCCTCGATCACCACCGGATCGCCGCCGCAGCGGATCACGTTCTCCAGCATGCGGCCGCCGAACACGCCGTTTTGGCACACCACGACCTTGTCCCCGGGCGCCACCAGGTTGACGAAGCAGAACTCCATGCCGACCGAGCCAGGGCCTGAAAGCGGAAAGGTGAGCGGGTTTTTCGTCTGGTACGCGTAGCGCAGCAGCGATTTCAGCTCCTCCATCATCTCAACGAACACCGGGTCGAGGTAGCCGATCGCCGGCTGGCTCATGGTGGTGAGCACGCGCGGGTGGATTTCCGTGGGCCCGGGGCCCATCAGCGTGCGCTGGGGCGGATGGAACGAGTGGATGCGCTTGGAAGGGGCGTACTGGCTCATGGGATCGCTCTCTGAAAGGATGCCGAACGGCGCGTCTTCGGGTCGGGATTTCACGCGCACCGGATTTTTTACGCTGGCCTCGTTGACCACATCCACCGCGCTGATGCGGCCTTCAGTGATGCGTTCGACCTCTCCGGCCCAGCGCGCCGGCACATAGCCGAGCTTGACCCAGTGGTGGACGACGGCGCGGTCGACCTGGAAGGCGCGCGCGACCTCGGCTTGGGTGCCGAAAAGGTCGACGAGGCGCTCTGCGCAATTCATGTGGCGAAAGGCTAGCATGTCAAAATGAGCTTGACAACGTTCCAGATGGCACAATCGCGGTACCATATGAGACATGAGCGCCGTCCTCGATCCCAAGCCCGATATCAACCTGCACGCCCGGGAAAGCCGCGAGCGCCTCGCCCGAATGCTGATGGAGCTGTTCGATCGCTGGGAGGTGCCGGCCGGCGACCAAGCGACGCTGCTCGGCCTTTCGGCGCAGTCGCGTTCCACCGTGGCGCGCTACCGCCGCGGCGAGCCCCTCGCCGACAACGCCGACCTGCTGGCCCGCGCCGGCCATCTGCTGGGCATCCACAAGGCCCTGCGCATCCTGTTCCCGCATGACCGCGACCTTGCCTACGGCTGGATGCGCGCGCCCAACCGGCGCTTCGGCGGCGCGGCGCCCCTGGAGATCATGACCCGGCACGGCTACGAAGGAATCCTCGCGGTGCGCCGCTACCTGGATTTCGAGCGCGGCCGGTAACCGTGGAGGGGCTGATTCGCGAAGCGGTCGCTTTCGCCGGCGACCTGGTGCGCAACATCAAGGGCGTGCGGGTCTCCCAGGACCTGTTCGACGACCTGGCCGCCGATGCGGCCGACCGGGACGTGGCGATCGCGGCCGAGAGCGCGACGCGCAAGCCGAGCGCGGCGCCGCTCATTACGCGGCCGTTCGACTACGGCGCGGTGATCACCTACCCCTTTGTGCCGCATAACTGGCAGGCGACGCGCTACTCCGACGGCTTGGCCTACGGCGTCTGGTATGGGGCGCTCGAGCTCGAGACCACCGTCTACGAAACCGTCTACCACTGGCACCGCTTCGTCATGGACAGCTTCGCCGCGCTGGACCGCCCGATCGCCGGCGAGCGCCGCGTGTTCAACGTGCGCTGCGACGCCATCCTGATCGACCTGCGCCGGGCGGACGAGCCGCGCCTGACCGACCGGCGCGACTACCGCTTCACCTGGCAGGTGGGCCGCTATCTCTGGGAGCGCGCCCAGAGCGGCGTGCTTGCCCCCTCGGCGCGCACCGTGGGCACCAGCGCCGCCCTATTGCGGCCCGAAGCGCTCTCGGACGTGCGCGATGTGTGCTTCCTCACCTACCGCATGAACCCGGCGGAAGACCTGGTCGTCGCCGAGCGTGCGCCAGGCGCGCCCTGGCTGCGCATCCGCCCGAGCGCACTTGCATGAGGCCCCCGGGGCACGCGCTAATATTGGCCGCATGAAGCCCGACCATCCTGTCACCTTCGCTCCGCAAACCGCCGCCGAAGCCTGGCTCGGCCTGCTCGCCGCGCGCGGCGTGGATTATCTGTTCGCCAACGGCGGCACCGACTTCGCCCCGGTCGTCGAGGGCTACGCCAAGGGCCGCAAGCTCGGCTGGCGCCTGCCCGAGATCGTGATCGTGCCGCACGAGAACATGGGCCTTGCCATGGCGCACGGCTACGCCATGGTCACCGGCCGGCCGCAGGCGATGATGGTCCACGTCGGCGTGGGCACGGCCAACACGCTGAACGGCATCATCAACGCCTCGCGCCAGAACGTGCCGATCCTGCTCACCGCCGGGCGCACGCCGATCACCGAGTCGGGCGCCGTGCCGGCGGCGCGCAACAACTACCTCCACTGGGCCCAGGAGCACTTCGACCAGGGCGGCATGCTGCGCGAGTTCGTGAAGTGGGACTACGAGCTGCGCCATGCGGAGCAGGTAGAGACTGCCCTCGACCGGGCGCTGGCCATCGCCAAGAGCGAGCCGCAGGGCCCGGTCTACGTCACCCTGCCGCGCGAGATTCTCGCTTCTGCGTTTTCGCAGGGTTTTTCCATGACGGCGACGATCGCGCCCGCCTCGCCCCCGGCGCCGGACCCGGACGCCCTCGAAGAAGCGGCCCGGCTGCTCGGGCGCGCGGAGAAGCCGCTCAT
>DATACE010000052.1:0-3437 GCA_036259215.1 Burkholderiales bacterium
CGGCTTCGAATGGACCCTGCTGTGCCTGTCCGGCCACGCGGGGTTGCGCCTGGCAGGCGCGGCGCAGCGCCGCGGCCTGCCTTTGGCCGTGGTGTCCGTGGACAACGGCGAGGCGCGTGACCTTTACGGAGCCGACCTGGCGCTTATCCGGCCCGACCAGATCGTCGCCTGGCGGGGTAGCCAGGACGACGATGCCGAGGCCATCTTCGATAGGCTGACCGGGCATGGCTGAACCGCACAACCACGCGCACCACGCGCAGGGCTCGGGGAGCGCGTTGCGCGCCGCCGCTGCGCTGACCATCGCCTTCGCCGCCGTGGAAGCCCTGGGCGGCTGGTGGACCGGGTCGCTCGCGCTGCTCTCCGACGCGGGCCACATGGTGACCGATGGCGCGGCGCTCGGCCTGGGCGCGCTCGCCGCCTGGGTGGCACGCCGGCCGCCTTCGGCGCATCACTCCTACGGCCTGGGCCGGGCCGAGATCCTGGCCGCGCTGATCAACGCCGCCGCGATGCTGGTCATCGTGGGCCTGATCGGACGCGAAGCTTTCTTGCGATTGGACGAGTCCGCGGCAGTGAAGGGGCTGCCCGCGGCCCTGATCGCGGCAGCCGGCCTGGGGCTCAACCTCGTGGTACTGCGCCGCCTTGCGCCGCATGGCCATGACCTCAACACCCGCGCCGCGCGCCTGCACGTCATCGGCGACCTGCTCGGCTCCCTTGCCGCCCTCGCCTCGGGGGCGGTAATCGCGCTGAGCGGCTGGATGGCGGCGGATCCCATCGCCTCACTGGTCATTTGCGCGCTTATCGCCGTGTCCGCCCTGCGGCTCACGCGCGAGAGCCTGCACGCGCTCATGGAAGGCGTACCGCGCGGGCTGTCGGTCGAGGCGATCGGGCGCGAAATGGCCGGCGTGGACGGCGTGCTTTCGGTGCACGACCTGCACGTGTGGATGCTCTCGGGAAGCCGTATCGCCCTCTCGGCACACGTGGTCGTGGACAGCCTGGCGCACTGGGACCGGACGCTGGCGGCGCTGCAGCATCGGCTGCAGGAGGGTTTCGGCATCGACCATGTCACCCTGCAGCCGGAGTCCGGCGCGCGGCCGCTCGTGCGCCATTGACCGCCGGTCGTCAATTTGTGCAATCCGTGTGCAACGGCCCGGCTCCTGCGCCATTATCCCTTGAGCGAAAAGCGGGGGGATGAGGAGTGAAAGTCGAGGAGAAGGTAGCCGAGCCGGTAGCCTATTTGCGCCAGGCGCTCGCGGCGGACGCCTTTGCCGTGTTCTGCCAGCCGATCTGCGCGCTGGGCGAGCCGCTCACCTACCCGATGGCCGAGGTGCTGGTGCGGCTGCGCGAGGAAGAGCTGGCGCTGTGCCCGCCGGGGGAATTCCTGCCGGTGCTGGAGCACTACGGCCTGATGCCGGAACTCGATCGTTGGGTCGTGCAAACCGTGCTGCGGCACGCCTCGAGCGGCGAGCATCCGCACTTCTCGGTGAACGTTTCCCGCCAGACGCTGGAGGACCGCTCGTTTCCCGGGTTCCTCGCACGGGAGCTGGAAGCGAGCGGCGTACCGGCCGAACGCCTGCTGTTCGAGATCGACGAGCCGGACGCGCTTTCGGCCGCCGGCCACCGCTTCGCCGTGGTAATGGGCGCTCTGGGGTCCGGCGTCATCATCGACGGCCTGGGGCGCGGCGCCGACTTCGTCGAGCCGCTCAAGATCCCGGGCCTGCGCTACATCAAGGTATGCAGCGGCCTGACGCGCCTGCTCGGGGCCGCTGGATCGCTCGACGAGGAGATCCGCGCCCTGCTGCAGGTGACCGAGGGCATGAAGATCGGCGTCATCGCCGAGTGCGTCGAGGACCCTGCGCTCTTAGCCACGCTGCAACGCCGCGGCGTCGGCTTCGCACAGGGCTTCGGCGTGCGCGCGCCCCATCCCCTCTGAAGGCATGGTCAGGACCGGAGCGAAGCCGCCGCCGGCCGTGCGCATATTGGTGGTCTGTCCCTGGTAAAGGCGCGCGGCAAGGAGCTGAACCTTGCCGGCATAAACGTAGTTGCGCACATCCACCTTCATCGCCGTGTCCCGCGAGAGCCGCCGCTCGCTCGGCGGCACCAAGGCCTGGGCGACGTACTCGCCGGCGAGGATCTCGGACCAGACCCGCCTGGTGAGCTTGTCGCCGCGATACGCTGCCTTGCTGCCGTGACCCGCGGCAGGCTTGAAGAACAGGCCGCGCCGCTCGTGCCACAGCGCATCGCTCGGGCGCACCGTGCGCGGAATTGCGCTCATCAGCCGTTCGAGCGCCTGCTCGCGCACGCCCCAGGCGCGCAGGCGCGCCGCGTCGGAAAGCAGCACCAGGTTGCGCTTGTCCGCGTAAAGCGCGTGTGCGCGCGGATTCGGAGTCAGCACCAGGCGGCCGGAGGCGTAGGCCTCGCGCAGCCCGGCATGCCGCGGCTCTTCCAGGTAGAAGTCGGTCAACCGGTTATAGACGAGGTCGACACCGCTTCCCGGCTCTACCTGCGCGGGCGCAAGGATGCTCGCCTTTACGCCGAAGCTGCCAAAAAGCCGCTCGAACAGCCGGAATTCCGGATAAAGAAACTGCTGCTCCGGCTCGTCGTCGACGATCGCCACGTGCCGCGGCAGCCCGGCGCGCCCGGCGCGGCGCCATTCCGCGACGAACATGTCGAAGAAAGCCTGCTCGAGTTGCTCGGGCGGAATCGGCCCGCTTTCCAGCCCCGCGAGCGCTTCGCAGCAGGCGCGCTGCGCGCGGCCGAGGGCCGCGTTGAGCAGCGCGCCGCCCGCGTTGGTGTTGATCTCGATGAGCCGCGGCCCGCCGGCGCCCAGGTGGAAATCGTAACCGGCGAAAGCGCCCAGCGCGCCGGAGTCGAAGCGCGCGAGCGCCGGGGCGCGCGCGAGCACCGTCTCGCGGTAGGCCGGCAGCGCGACCACCTCCTCCACGGCCGCGATCAGCGCCGCCATGCGCTCGACGTCGTCGCGGGACACGAATACCGGTACTTGCGCAAACGGAAAGCGGCCTTCGACCAGCGGATCCAGGCGCGCCGCATCCAGGCTGGGACAGAAGCAATCGCGGTTCAGCGTTTCGATCATCCGGCGTTCGCTGGTCTCACGCTCATGCCCGGCGCAAGAAGTGGTCGATGCGGGCGCGCAAATCGTCGAACGCCGCGGCGAAAGCCTGGCGCTTTTCTTCGTCCGTCCCCCGAACCGCCGCAGGGTCCGGGATGCTCCAGTGCGCCTTGACCGGCTGACCGGGCCAGATCGGGCAGGACTCGCCCGCCGCCCTGTCGCAGACGGTGAATACGAAATCCAGGCGCGGCGCGCCCGCGTGCGCGAATTCATCCCAGCTCTTGGAGCGCAGTCCGGCGGTGGCGAGGCCATGCCGGGCGAGCAATTCGAGCGCCAGCGGCTTCACCGTGCCGGCAGGGCGGCTGCCGGC
>DATACE010000053.1:0-2025 GCA_036259215.1 Burkholderiales bacterium
GAGTCCATCGAGACGGTGGTGCTCTCCACGCAGCACGCGCCCGGCGTCACGCACAAGCAGATCGAAGAGGCGGTGATCGAGCAGATCATCAAGCCGGTCCTGCCGAAGAACCTGGTCAAGGGCAGGATCAAGTATCTTGTCAACCCGACCGGCGCCTTCGAGATCGGCGGGCCCAAGGGCGACTGCGGCCTCACCGGCCGCAAGATCATCGTCGACACGTACGGCGCGGAGCCGCCGTAGGTGTCGACGATGATTTTGCGGCCGGTCAGGCCGCAGTCGCCCTTTGGGCCGCCGATCTCGAAGGCGCCGGTCGGGTTGACCAGGTACTTCACTTTGCCCTTCACGAGATGCTTGGGCAGCACCGGCTTGATCACCTGCTCGATCACCGCCTCCTCGATCTGCTTGTGGGTGAGCCCGGGCGCATGCTGCGTGGAGAGCACCACGGTGTCGATGGAGTCCGGCTTGCCGTTGGCGTAGCGCAGCGTGACCTGCGATTTTGCGTCCGGTCGCAGCCACGGCAGGCGGCCGTCGCGCCGCACTTCGGCCTGGCGCTCGACCAGGCGGTGCGAAAGGTAGATGGCCATGGGCATGAGGCTCGGCGTCTCGTCGCAGGCATAGCCGAACATGAGCCCCTGGTCGCCCGCCCCCTGGTCGAGGTCGAGGCCCTTGCCTTCGTCCACGCCCTGCGCGATGTCGCGCGACTGCTCGCCGTAGGCGACCACCACGGTGCAGGTGCTCGCGTCGAAGCCGATTTCCGGCTGCGTGTAGCCGATGCGCCGGATGGTATTGCGCGCGATGTGCTGGTAGTCGACGTCGGCGTTGGTGGTGACCTCGCCCGCCAGCACCACCAGGTTGTCCTTCACCAGGGTCTCGGCGGCGACGCGCGAGCGCTTGTCCTGGGCTAGAATCGCGTCGAGCACCGCATCCGAGATCTGGTCAGCGACCTTGTCGGGATGGCCCTCGGATACCGATTCGGAAGTAAAGAGAAAATCGCTCATTGCATGCGCGCCTTCTTATGGAAGGCCGCAAGGATACCAAAATCTTGCTACGGTTCCCCGGCGTGGCGCTTCGGCTGATCGCGAAATGGCCGCTGCCGTTGCTGCATGCGTTGGGAGCCGTCCTCGGCTGGCTGCTGTATGGGATGTCGCCCACCTACCGTCGCAATCTGCGCGATAACCTGCGCCAGGCCGGCTATGCCGATGCGCGCACGCGGCGCGAGGCGATCGCCTCGGCCGGGCGCATGCTCACCGAGCTTCCCGCGCTGTGGTTCCGCCGCCATGCCGAGGTGGCGGCGCTCGTGCGCGAAGTAAGCGGCGAGGAGCCGGCGCTCCAGGCGCGCGCGCAGGGCAGGCCGCTGCTGTTCCTCACGCCGCACATGGGCTGCTTCGAAATCACCGCGCAGTACGCGGCGCTGCGCGCGCCGATCACGGTGCTGTACCGGCCGCCGAAGCTCGCATGGCTCGACCCGCTGATGCGCGAAGGCCGCGGGCGGCCGAACGTACGCCTGGTGCCCGCCGACCTCGCCGGCGTGCGCGAGCTCTACCGCGCTTTGCAGCGCGCCGAGGCCGTGGGCTTCCTTCCCGACCAGGTGCCGAGCAAAGGCGAGGGCGAGTGGTCGGAGTTCTTCGGCCGGCCGGCCTACACCATGACGCTCGCGGCGCGCCTCGCCGAGCGCCCCGGGGTCGCCTGCTTCCTCGCGTATGCGCGCCGCCTGCCCGCCGGGCGCGGCTACGCCCTGATGATCCGCCCGCTGCCGGAGAAGCTCGCGGGCGAAACGCCGACCCGGCGGCTCAACCGCGCGCTGGAGATGCTGGTGCGCGAATGCCCGGGCCAGTACCTGTGGAGCTACAACCGCTACAAGGCGCCGCCGGGCGCGCCGCCGCCCCCATGAGCCGGCTGGTGCTGGGCTTCATGTGGCTGCTGCACTTCATGCCGTCCTCCTGGGTGGCAAGCGTGGGCAGCGCGGCCGGCAACCTCATGTTCTGGCTGATTGCCGAGCGCCGGCGCGTGACGCGCATCAACCTC
>DATACE010000054.1:0-4878 GCA_036259215.1 Burkholderiales bacterium
CGGATCGAACAGCGAGTCTTTGGAGGCCCGGCCGCTGACCAGCACCGTGCCCTTATAGAGCTTGACCCGCACCGTGCCGTTCACCGGCGCCTGCGAGGCGTCGATGAGCTGCTGCAGCAGGCGCCGCTCCGGGCTGAACCAGTAGCCGTTGTAGATCATGCGCGCGTAGCGCGGCATGAGGTCGTCCTTCAGCGCGAGCACCTCACGGTCGAGCGTGATCGACTCGATGGCGCGGTGCGCCTTGAGCATGATGCTGCCGCCCGGGGTCTCGTAGCAGCCGCGGCTTTTCATGCCGACGTAGCGGTTCTCCACCATGTCCAGGCGCCCGGCGCCGTGGCGCCCGCCGAGCCGGTTCAGCTCCCGCAGCACCGAGGCAGGACTCAGCTTGCGGCCGTTCACGGCCACGATGTCCCCCTTGCGGTACTCGAGCTCCACGTATTCCGGGCGCGCCGGGGCCTTCTCGGGCGGCACGGTGATGCGCCACATCGATTCCTCGGGCTCGTACTGCGGGTCCTCCAGCACTCCGCCTTCGTAGGAGATATGCAGCAGGTTGGCATCCATGGAGTAGGGCGCGCCGCCGCCCTTTTTCTTCTTGAAGTCGACCGGGATGCGGTGCTTCTCGGCGTATTTCAGGAGCTTGTCGCGCGACAGCAGGTCCCACTCGCGCCACGGCGCGATGATCTGCACGTCGGGCATCAGCGCGTAGGCGCCGAGCTCGAAGCGCACCTGGTCGTTGCCCTTGCCGGTGGCGCCGTGCGATATCGCGTCCGCCCCGGTCTGTTTGGCTATTTTGACGAGGTTCTTGGCAATCAGCGGCCGCGCTATGGACGTGCCGAGCAGGTACTCGCCTTCGTACACCGCGTTGGCGCGGAACATCGGGAACACGAAGTCGCGCACGAACTCCTCGCGCAGGTCTTCGACGAAGATGCTTTTCACACCCATCTTCTTCGCCTTTTGCCGGGCCGGCTCCAGCTCCTCGCCCTGGCCGATGTCGGCGGTGAAGGTCACCACCTCGCAGCCGTACTCGTCCTGCAGCCACTTGAGGATCACCGAGGTGTCCAGGCCCCCCGAATATGCCAGCACCACTTTCTTGATTTTCGAGCTTTTCATTTCTTTCCCAGCACCAAGAATTCGAGCAGCGCCTTCTGCGTATGCAGGCGGTTTTCGGCCTCGTCCCACACCACGCTTTGCGGGCCGTCGATCACCTCGGCGGCCACCTCCTCGCCGCGGTGCGCCGGCAGGCAATGCATGAACAGCGCCTCCTTGTTTGCCGCCTTCATCATCTCGGCGTCGACCTGCCAGTCCTGGAAGTCGCGCCGGCGCGCCTCGTTCTCCCCCTCGAAGCCCATCGAGGTCCAAACGTCGGTGGTGACCAGATCGACGCCCTTGGCCGCCTGCATCGGATCGGCGAAAGTCTCGCAGTACTTGTTTCTTCTATGAGATTCGATTTCGTATCCGGGCGGCGTGGATACGTTCAGCTTGAAGCCGAAGATCTCGGCCGCCTGCAGCCAGGTATTGCACACGTTGTTCGAGTCGCCGATCCAGGCCACCGTGCGGCCGCGGATCGGCCCGCGGTGGTCTATGTAGGTATAGACGTCGGCGAGGATCTGGCAGGGATGGTACTCGTTGGTGAGGCCGTTGATCACCGGCACGCGCGAGCTGCCGGCGAAGCGCTGGATGATGTCCTGCTCGAAGGTGCGCAGCATGATCACGTCGCACATGCGCGAGATGACCTGCGCCGCGTCCTCCACCGGCTCACCGCGGCCGAGCTGCGAGTCGCGCGTATACAGGTAGATCGCCGCGCCGCCGAGCTGGTGCATGCCCGCCTCGAACGACATGCGCGTGCGGGTCGAGGGCTTCTCGAAGATCATGGCCAGGGTGCGGTCCTCCAGCGGCCAGTAGCGCTCGTAGCGCTTGAACCGGTCCTTGATCCAGCGGGTGCGCGCGAACAGGTGCTCGTGCTCCTCGCGCGAGAAGTCCCTGAACTGGAGGAAGTGCCGTACCGCCATCTTGGCTTCAGGCCGTCGTCAAGCCGCGGCGCGCTTGTCGAGGAACGCCTTGGCGAGCGGCACCAGGCGCCGCACCACCTCGGCGGCCTCGGCCTGGCTCATCACCAGCGGGGGCATGATGCGCACCACCTTGTCGGCGGTGACGTTGAGCACGAGGCCGGCGTCCAGGCCGGCCTTCACCAGCTCGCCGCAGGGCTCGTCCAGCTCCATGCCGATCATCATGCCCATGCCGCGCACCTCGACCAGGCCCTTGGCGCCGCCCAGCGCCTGGTGCAGGCCGTCAGTGATGACCTTGCCGACCCGCTCGGCGTTTTCGAGCAGGTCCTCATCGCGCATCGTGTCGAGGGTGGCAACCACCGCGGTCATGGCGAGCGGGTTGCCGCCGAAGGTCGAGCCGTGGTTGCCCGGCTTCAGCACCCCGCGCGCGCGCCCGCCCACCACGCAGGCGCCCACCGGCACGCCGGAGCCCAGGCCCTTGGCGAGCGGCACCACGTCGGGCAGGAAGCCGGCGTGCTGGTAGACGAACCATTTGCCGGTGCGCCCGAGGCCGCATTGCACTTCATCCGAGATGAACAGCCACTCGTGCCGGTCGCAGATCTCTTTCAGCCCGCGCAGGTAATCCATGCGCGACACGTTGATGCCGCCTTCGCCCTGGATCGGCTCCACCATCACGGCGCACACGCTGCGATTGTGCTCCGCCACCTGGCGCACCGCGTCCAGGTCGTTCAGCGGCACGCGCACGAACCCGGTGACCAGCGGCTCGAAGCCCGCCTGCACCTTGCGGCTGCCGGTGGCCGACAGCGTGGCGAGCGAGCGGCCGTGGAACGCCTTCTCCATCACGATGATGGCCGGCTCGGCGATGCCGCGGTCGTGGCCGTACTTGCGCGCGATCTTGATTGCCGCCTCGTTCGCTTCCAGCCCCGAGTTGCAGAAGAACACCTCGTCCAGCCCGGTGATGCCGGCGATGCGCTCGGCGGCGGCCTCCTGGTCGGGGATGCGCCACAGGTTGGAAGTGTGGATGACGCCGCTCGCGATGCGCTCGGTCAGCGCCCGCGTGAGCCGCGGATGCGCGTAGCCCAGAGTATTGACCGCGATGCCGGCGAGCGCGTCGAGGTACTTCCTGCCCGCTTCGTCCCACAGCCAGACGCCTTCGCCGCGCACGAAGGCGACCGGCTGGCGCGCGTAGGTGTTCATGACGTGGGACATGCCCGCCCCTCCCGGAAAAAAGAACGGCGGCACAGGCCGCCGTTTCGGCAATCCTATCGGTTCAACCCAGCCGCTTCAAGCCCTTCTCCTCCTTGTGCCTGAGCACGCGGATGCAGGGCAGGTAGCCCTCGTGCACCACGCCGTGCATCTCCATGCGCTTGGTCGAGTGCAGCAGGTCGGCGACATACTCGATGATCTTGCCGGTGATGAGCTGCCCGGGCACCAGTACCGGAATGCCGGGCGGATAGGGCACGATCTGGTCGGCACAGACGCGCCCGGCGAGCTTCTGGTTCACGCGCTCGCGCTCGTCGAACACCGGCACCAGCTCGCCGCCGCAGTAGTACGCGTCGCGCGGCAGGTACTGCAGCCGGGTGAAGGCGGGAATCTCCGGCGTCTGCACCAGCCGGCGCGGCTGGCGTGCCTGGCGCGCCACGCGCATGAGCGCGTCGTAGAGCCGCGAGACCTTCGAGCGGGTGGTGCCCACCGTCAGCAGCAGGGTGAGCGTATTGAAGGTCGATTTCTCGACCTGGATGTTATAGCGCTCGAACAGCTCTTTCTGGAGGTCCTCGGCGGTGTAGCCGCAGCCCGAGATGTCGATGGTGACCTTGGTGGGGTCGAGGCGGATGCCGTCCTGGCGCACCGCCTCGGGCAGCAGGTCGTCGAGCTCCAGCACGCGGAACACCTTGGTCGAGTTCACCATTTCGCGCACCTCCTTCGCGAGCTCAAGGGTGCGCGCCAGCAGCTTGTAGCCCTCCATCACCGCCTGCTTGCGCGCCACGTCGAGGCTAGCGATCAGGGAGTACTGCGGACTGGTGGAGGTGTGCATGTTGAAGTTCTCCCGGAACAGGTGCTCGCGGAAGTCCGGGTCGTTGATGTGGATCATCGAGGCCTGCGAGAACGCCGACAGCACCTTGTGCGTGGACTGGGTGGCGTAGTCCGCACCCGCCTCGAGCGCGGTCGGGCGGAACTCCGGATGGAAGCGCGCGAACCCGTACCAGGCCTCGTCGATGATGACCTTGATGCTGTGCCGGTGGGCCGCCTCGATGATGGGCCTGAGGTCGTAGCGCAGGCCGTCGTAGGTGCACGAGGTGAGGATCAGCGCTTCGGCGTCCGGGTGTTGCTGGATGGCTTTGAGCAGGGTTTTCTTGGGAACCGGGCCGTACAGGCCGTACTTGCGGTTGAGCGCCGAGTCGAGATACACCGGATGCGCGCCCGACAGCACCACGCCGTGGTGCACGCTCTTGTGGCAGTTGCGGTCGAGCAGCAGCTTCTCGCCCGGGGCGAGCAGCGTCTGGAAAATGACCTTGTTGGCAGTCGAGGTGCCGTTGGTGGCGAAAAACGTGCGCCGGGCGCCGAACGCCTTGGCCGCCATGACCTGCGCCTCGCCGATCACGCCCTTGGGGTCCATCAGCGAGTCGAGCATCGGCACCGATACCGAGAGGTCGGCGTCGAACACGTGCTCGCCCATGAACTCGTAGAAGTCGCTCACCCAGGGGCTGCCGCGCAGCGACTCGCCCGACGAATGCCCCGGCGCGTGCCACTGGTCCTTCGCCATCCAGACGTAGTTCTTCAGCGCGTCGTAGAACGGCGTGCGCGCGCGCTCCTGGATCTGCGCGTTGAGTATCCGGTAGATGCCGCGGTAATCGCGCTCCTCGCGGTAGAA
>DATACE010000055.1:0-6948 GCA_036259215.1 Burkholderiales bacterium
CCCCGGTGGCGAGCCAGCCCTCGACGATGGGCTGCAGCCCCGGCTCGTCGAGGTAGCCGTTCATCAGGAACGGGCTGGAGATCCACAGCTCGCCGTCCTCGGCGATGCGGTAGCGCACGCCCGGCGAAGGCCGCCCGATGCAGCCGGCGTAGCGCGCGGCGTCGGCAGGCGTGAGGAAGAAGTCGCAGGTGGAAGTCTCGGTGAGGCCGTAGATGTCGATGAGCTGCGCCGGCGCAAACAGGCCGCGCAGCGTCTCGCCCAGGCCCTTGCCGAGGGTTTCGCCGCCGATCAGCACCTGGCGCAGCGCGCCGCCTTCAGCCAGGGCCCGTCCCTGCGCTTCGAGCCGCTCAGCCGGCACGTCGAGGATCAGGCTGCGCATCATGGTCGGCACGACCGCTACCCGCGTCACGCTTTCCTTCTTGAGATCCTGCAGAAAATTCCCGGCCAGAAACCGCTCGCGCATCAGGAGCTCGCCGCCGTGCAGCAGCGTGAGCAGCGCGACCCAGATGCCGAAGCTGAAGGTGATGTTGAGGACCAGCAGCGTGCGCTCTCCTGCCCGGAAGCCGAGCAGGCTCTGGATCGCGGCAAGCTTGCCGGCGAAAGCGCGATGCGACAGCACGGCGCCCTTCGGCATGCCGGAGGAGCCGGAGGTGAAGACGATGAGCGCCGCGCCTTCGAGGATGGCGCGCGGCTGCGGCGTTTCGTGGAGTAATGGTTTGAGACAACCATCCCATTCGAACCGCGCCCGCGTCTTGGCAAGCACGTGCTGCATGGCGCCCTCGGGCGAGCTGCGGTGCACCGGCGTGACCACCCCGCCGGCCAGCCATACGCCGAGGTAGGCCGCGAGGTCGCGCGGCTGGTTGGACACCCGCACGTGCACCGGCTCGTGCGCCGCAAGTCCGGCCTGCGCTAGCGCTGCGCGCACCTCCTGCGCCTGCGACAGCAGCTCGCCGAAGGCGTGGCGCTGCGCGGCTTGCGCGAGCAGCGTGCCGAGGTTGTCGCTTGCTACTCCCACTCGATGGTGGCGGGCGGCTTGGAGGAGATGTCGTAGGCGACGCGGTTGATGCCGCGCACCTCGTTGATGATGCGGTTGGACACCTTGGCGAGCAGCTCGTGCGGCAGCGGCGCCCAGTCCGCCGTCATGAAATCCGTGGTGCACACCGCGCGCAGCGCGACCACGTACTCGTAGGTGCGCCCGTCGCCCATGACGCCCACCGAGCGCACCGGAAGGAACACGGCGAACGCCTGCGCCGTCTTGTCGTACCAGCCGCTCGTGCGCAGCTCCTCGATGAAGATGGCGTCGGCGCGCTGCAGCAGGTCGATGTAGCTTTTGTCGATCGCCCCCAAAATGCGCACGCCCAACCCAGGACCGGGAAAGGGATGGCGGAACACCATCTCGCGCGGCAGGCCGAGGGCGAGCCCGAGCTCGCGCACCTCGTCCTTGAACAGCTCGCGCAGCGGCTCGAGCAGCTTCAAGTGCAGCGTCTCCGGCAGGCCGCCCACGTTGTGGTGCGACTTGATGGTGGTGGCCTTCTTGGTCTTGCCCCCGGCCGACTCGATCACGTCCGGGTAGATCGTGCCCTGGGCGAGCCAGCGCGCGCCCCTCAGCTTCTTTGCCTCCCGTTGGAACGTTTCCACGAACAGCCGCCCGATGATCTTCCGCTTTTCTTCCGGATCCGCAACGCCCTTCAGCGCGGCGAGGAAATCCTCCGAGGCATCGACGTGCACCACCTTGACGTGCATGTGCCTCGCAAAGGTATCCATCACCTGCTTCGCCTCGTCCAGGCGCAGCAGGCCGTGGTCGACGAACACGCAGGTGAGCTGCTCGCCGATGGCGCGGTGGATAAGCGCGGCGGCCACCGACGAGTCGACCCCGCCGGAGAGGCCGAGGATCACCTCCTCCCTTCCCACCTGCTCTTTGATCCTCTTGGTGGATTCAAGAACGTAATCCGGCATGTTCCAGTCGCCGCGCGCGCCGCAGATTTCGCGCACGAAGCGGTGCAGCAGTTTCGTGCCCTGCCGCGTGTGCGTGACCTCGGGATGGAACTGCACGCCGTAGAAGCGCCGCGCCTCGTCGGCCATGCCGGCGACCGGACAGGCGTCGGTGGAGGCCATCAGCTTGAAGCCCGGCGGCAATTCGGCGACCTTGTCGCCGTGGCTCATCCAGACTTTCAGCATGCCGTGGCCTTCGCCGGTGCGGAAATCCTCGATGCCCTCCAGCAGCCGGGTGTGGCCGCGCGCGCGCACTTCGGCGTAGCCGAACTCGCGCACCTTGCCGGCTTCGACCCGGCCGCCGAGCTGCTGCGCCATGGTCTGCATGCCGTAGCAGATGCCCAGTACCGGCACGCCGAGCTCGAACACCGCCTTGGGCGCCCTGCCGGTGGCCTCCTCGTATGCAGACATGTGGCTGCCGGAGAGGATCACGCCTTGCGCCCCGAATCCCCGCACGAAGTCATCCGACACGTCGTGCGGGTGGATCTCGCAGTAGACCCTGGCTTCGCGCACCCGGCGCGCGATGAGCTGCGTGTACTGCGCGCCGAAATCGAGGATCAGGATTCTCTGATGCACTACGGCTATTCCACCCGGTAGTTCGGCGCTTCCTTCACGATCTGCACGTCGTGGACGTGCGACTCGCGGATGCCGGCGGCGGTGATCTCCACGAACTGCGTGCGCGTGCGCAGCTCTTCCACCGTGGCGCAGCCCGTGTAGCCCATGCTCGCGCGCACCCCGCCGATCAGCTGCTGCATCACCCAGATCGCGCTGCCCTTGTAGGGCACCCTGCCCTCGACGCCTTCGGGCACCAGCTTGTCCACGTTCATTTCCGCGTCCTGGAAATAGCGGTCGGCGGCGCCCTTCTGCATTGCGCCCAGCGACCCCATGCCGCGGTAGGCCTTGTACGAGCGCCCCTGGTAGAGCTCGATCTCGCCCGGGGACTCCTCGGTGCCGGCGAAAAGCGACCCGAGCATTACCGCGTGCGCCCCGGCGGCCAGCGCCTTGGCCACGTCGCCCGAGTAGCGGATGCCGCCGTCGGCGATGAGCGGCACGCCGGACGTGGCGAGCGCTTCGGCGACGTTCTGGATCGCCGTGATCTGCGGCACGCCGACGCCGGCAACGATGCGCGTGGTGCAGATCGAGCCCGGGCCGATGCCGACCTTCACGCCGTCGGCGCCGTGGTCGACCAGCGCGCGCGCGCCGTCGGCCGTGCCGACGTTGCCGCCGACCACCTCCACTTTGAAATTGCTCTTCACCCACTTCACGCGATCCAGCACGCCCTGCGCGTGGCCGTGCGCGGTATCCACCACCACCACGTCGACGCCGGCCTCGACCAGGGCGGCCACGCGCTCCTCGGTGCCTTCGCCGACTCCCACCGCTGCCCCGACCCGCAGCTTGCCGTGGGCGTCCTTGCACGCGTTCGGATGCTCGGTTTCCTTGGTGATGTCCTTGACCGTCACCAGCCCCTTCAGCCGGAACTCCTCGTCGATCACCAGCACGCGCTCCAGCCGGTGCTGGTGCATGAGCGCCTTCGCCTCGTCGCGGCTCGCGCCCTCGCGCACCGTGATGAGCTTGCGCTGCGGCGTCATGACCGCCTTGACCGGCTGGTCCAGGTTGGTCTCGAAGCGCAGGTCGCGGTTGGTGACGATGCCCACCACCTTGCCCGCCTTCAGCACCGGGAAGCCGGAGATGCGGTGCTCCTGCTGCAGCGCCTTTACCTCGCGCACCGTCATCTCGGGCGTGACCGTCATCGGGTCGCGCAGCACCCCGGACTCGAAGCGCTTCACCTTCGCCACCTCGGCGGCCTGCGCCGCCGGCGTGAGGTTCTTGTGCACGATGCCGATGCCGCCTTCCTGCGCCATGGCAATCGCAAGGCGCGCCTCGGTCACCGTGTCCATGGCGGCCGACACGAGCGGCATGTTCAGCTCGAGCTGCCGGGTGAGGCGGGTCTTCAGCGAAACTTCGCGGGGCAGGACGCGCGAGTGGGCGGGAAGGAGGAGGACATCGTCGAAGGTGAGCGCCTTCTGGATCACCCGCATGAGAAATCTTTCACGCAAAGCGGCATTATACGCGAGCGGTTTGACGCTCTCCGGGAAAGCCGCTAGTGTCAGCGCATGAAAACAGCCCTCGTGCTGGCCACGCTGCTGCTCGCCGCGGCGGGCGCATCGGCGCAGCCCTACAAGTGGGTGGACAAGAACGGCCGCGTGCAATACGGCGACATGCCGCCGCCAGGGGCGAGCGCCACGCCGCTCCGGGCGCCCTCGGGACGCGCGGCGCCGCCGCCGGCGAGCGAGGAGTCGAAGCAAGAAGGCAACGACGAGGCGAAGGACGAGACGAAAAGGCAGCCGCTCACGGCGGCCGAGCAGGAGGCCGAGTTCCGCAAGCGCCGCGACGAGGCCGAGCAGCAGCGGCAGAAGCAGGCGAAGGCCGCCGAAGAGCTCGCGGCGCGCAAGCAGAACTGCACGGTGGCGCAGAACCAGCTGCGCACCATGGAAAGCGGCCAGCGCATCGCCCGCACCAATGCCCAGGGCGAGCGCTACTTCCTGGAGGATGGGCAGATCGCCCAGGAAACCGCCAAGGCGCGCCAGGCGGTCCAGGACTGGTGCAGCTGAGGCTCAACGTTTTCTGAGCGCCCGCCGCCGGCGCGCTTCTTTCGGGTCCAGCGCGAGCGGCCGGTAGATCTCCACCCGGTCGCCTTCGGCGAGCGGCGCGTCCGCCGCCACGGGCTTGCCGTAGATTCCGAGCTTCAGGTCGCGCGGCTCGAGCGCATGGCGCTCCAGGATGCCCGAGGCGCGCGCCGCCTCCAGCGCCGTGCTGCCCGCCGCCAGCTCCACGAAGCACGCGTCCTCGCCCTCCGGCAGCGCGTAGACGACCTCAACCCTGAGCGCCATAGACTTCGGCCGCGCGGCGCATGAAAGCGTCCACCATGGTGTCGGCGATGCGGTCGAACAGCGGCGCCAGCATCCGGGCGAGCGGCCCCGCCAGCTCGTACTCCAGCGAGAATTCGATGCTGCAGGCCTCCTCCGACAGCGGCTTGAAGCGCCAGGCCGCGGCGAAGCTGCGGAACGGGCCCTGCACCAGCCGCATGTCGATCGCCTCCCCGACCCGGTTCTCGTTGTGCGTGGTGAACGAGGTGCGCAGGCCCCGCAGGCCGATGGTGAGCGTCGCCCGCACGCCGTGCGCCGTGCGC
Organism: Burkholderiales bacterium; assembly: GCA_036259215.1. GTDB lineage: Bacteria > Pseudomonadota > Gammaproteobacteria > Burkholderiales > SG8-39 > SCGC-AG-212-J23. Next base: position 5,183 of record DATACE010000055.1, read on the forward strand.
TCCTCGACCCGCGCCGCCACGCACCAGGGCAGGAAGCGCGGGTACGACTCGATGTCGTCCACCAGCGCGTACATCTCCTCCGCCCGGTGCTCGACGATCGCCGAACGGGCAATGCGCTTCATGAACTAAAATCGACCATGCACCGCGAAAAACAGGGACAGACCACGTTTTGCGTACCGATGACGCAGGTGCGGCAGGCCGGGAAAACGTGGTCTGTCCCTGATTTGTGTTTTCGCTTACGCTGATTTGCGATGTCCATAGTCGAGAATCGTAAAGCGTTCCACGATTATTTCATCGAGGAGCGCTACGAGGCCGGCATCGCCCTGGAAGGCTGGGAGGTAAAGGCGATCCGCGGCGGGCGCGCGAACATCGGCGAGGGGTATGTCATGGTGCGCGGCGAGGAGCTCTACCTCATTGGCGCGCATATCAGCCCGCTGCCCACGGCCTCCACCCACGTCACCCCGGACCCGACGCGCACCCGCAAGCTGCTGCTGCATGCCGAGGAGATCCGCCGGCTTATCGGCAAGGTCGAGCAGCGCGGCTACACGCTGGTGCCGCTCAACCTGCACTTCGCCAAAGGCCGCATCAAGCTCGAGGTCGGGCTCGGACGCGGCAAGCTGAAGCACGACAAGCGCGCCACCGAGAAGGAAAAGGAGTGGAACCGCGAAAAGCAACGGCTGCTACGCAGCCGCTGACTTCTTTCCCGATGGAGCTGCCTCGGCCAGAGACAGCCACGTCGACACCACCGTATCGGGATTGAGGGACATGCTTTCGATGCCCTGCTCCATTAGCCAGCGCGCGAGGTCGGGATGGTCCGAGGGCCCCTGCCCGCAGATGCCGACGTACTTGCCGTGCTTGCGGCACGCGCGGATCGCCATGCCCAGGAGCACCTTGACCGCCGCGTCGCGCTCGTCGAACCCCTCGGCCACCAGGCCGGAATCGCGGTCCAGGCCCAGGGTGAGCTGGGTGAGGTCGTTCGAGCCGATGGAAAAGCCGTCGAAATGCTCGAGGAACTCTTCGGCCAGAATGGCGTTCGAGGGCAGCTCGCACATCATGACCACCTTCAACCCGTTCTTGCCGCGCTGCAGGCCGTTTTCCTGCAGCAGCGTCATCACCGCGCGCGCCTCGCTTACGGTGCGCACGAACGGAATCATGAGCTCCACGTTGGTGAGGCCGAGCTCGTCGCGCACCTTGCGCATCGCCTCGTACTCTAGCTCGAAGCATTTTCGGAAGCTCTCGGCGATGTAGCGCGAGGCGCCGCGAAAACCGAGCATGGGGTTCTCCTCCTCCGGCTCGTAGAGCTCGCCGCCCAAAAGCTTGCGGTACTCGTTCGACTTGAAGTCGGACAGGCGCACGATCACCTGCCGCGGCCAGAACGCGGCCGCAATGGTGGCCACGCCCTCCACCATCTTCTCGCGGAAGAATTCCTTCGGGCTGGCGTAGCCGCGGGTTTTCTCCTCCACCTTTTTCTTCAGCGCCGCGGGCAGCTCGCCCGACTCCAGGCAGGCGCGCGGGTGCACGCCGATTTCGTTGTTGATGATGAACTCCACGCGCGCGAGGCCGACGCCGGCGCCCGGCAGCTGAGCGAACTCGAAGGCGAGCTCCGGGTTGCCGACGTTCATGGTGATCTTGACCGGGATGCGCGGCATTTCGCCGCGCTCGCGGCTCGACACCTCGAAGGGAATCAGCCCCTCGTAGACGTTGCCGGTGTCGCCCTCGGCGCACGACACGGTAACCTGCTGGCCGTCCTTCAGCCGGTGGGTGGC
>DATACE010000056.1:0-14693 GCA_036259215.1 Burkholderiales bacterium
ACCAGGCCGGTCTCGCAGAAGACGATGGCGAAGAGCAGCGCGTAGACCCAGGCGCCGTAGCTCGCCACGAATGCCTCCAGGTGCGCGTCCAGATTGACCGCGAGATCCCAGGCCCAGGCGAGCAGCTCCATGCGCCGATTGTATAATCGACTCGTCTGCGCCCGAATGTCCTCCGCATCCGCCGTCCTGAGCAGCCCGAGCGTCGAACGCGTGCGACAGGCGCTGGAGCACGCGGGCCTTGCCGTCGACATCGTCGAGCTGCCGGGCGCGGCGCGCACCGCCCGCGCGGCGGCCGAGTTCCTCGGCTGCGAGCTCGCGCAGATCGCCAATTCCCTCGTGTTTCGCGCCGAAGCGAGCGACAGCGCCGTGCTGGTGATGTCCTCGGGCGCGAGGCGCGTCGACACCGTACGCCTTGCCGCGCTGGTCGGCGAGCCGGTCGCCAAGGCCGACGCGGATTTCGTCCGGCGCCAGACCGGGTTCGCGATCGGCGGCGTGGCGCCCGCGGGGCACGGCCTGACCCGCGTATTCGTCGAGAACAGCCTGTCGATGTTCGACGAGCTGTGGGCCGCGGCCGGGCACCCGCATACCGTGTTCCGCCTGAGCTTCGAGCAGCTGGTTCGCATCACCGGCGGCGTCACCGCCGAGCTCGCCGCATGAGCGCCATATGCAGGCTGCCGGAGCTGCTGGTCAGCCAGATTGCCGCCGGCGAGGTGGTGGAGCGCCCGGCCTCGGTGCTGAAGGAGCTTCTGGAGAACAGCCTGGACGCCGGCGCGCGCGCGATCACCGTCACGCTGGACGAAGGCGGCCTGCGGCGCATCCAGGTGGAGGACGACGGCGAGGGCATCAGCCGCGACGAGCTGGCGCTCGCCCTCGCCCGGCACGCCACCAGCAAGATCCGCAGCCTGGAGGACCTCGAGAGCGTGGCGAGCATGGGCTTTCGCGGCGAGGCGCTCGCCTCAATTGCGTCGGTGTCGCGCCTGTCGATCGCGAGCCGCGGCCGTGAAGCGGCGCACGGCGCACGCATCGCCGCCGAAGGCGGGGTGCTGGGCGAGGTGGCGCCTGCGGCGCGCGCCCAGGGCACCACGGTGACGGTGGAAGACCTCTATTTCAACACCCCGGCGCGCCGCAAGTTCCTGCGCACCGAGGCCACCGAGTTCGCGCATTGCGAAGAGGCGTTCCGTCGCATCGCGCTGGCGCGCTGCGACGTCGCGTTCGCGCTGCGCCACAACGGCCGGGCCAACCGGCATTTGCGCAGCCAGGCGCTCGCCGAGCGCGCCGGCGCGCTGCTGGGCGAAGAGTTCGTAGGCGCAAGCGTGCTTATACAGGCGCAATCCGCCGGGCTGCGCCTGTCCGGCCTGGCCGGCACGCCGCAGGCGGCAAGGAGCCGCGCCGACGCGCAATACTTCTTCGTCAACGGCCGCTTCGTGCGCGACCGCGTGCTGGCCCACGCGGTGCGCGAGGCCTATGCCGAGCTGCTGCATGGGGAGCGCCAGCCCGCCTACCTGCTGTTCCTGCAGCTGGATCCGCGCGGCGTGGACGTCAACGTGCATCCGGCCAAGACCGAAGTGCGCTTCCGCGACTCGCGCGGCGTGCACCAGTTCGTGCTTCATGCGCTGCAGCGCGCGCTTGCGCCCAGCGCTGCCGAGGCGCCGGTCGCCTACGCGGCGCTGGCTCTGGGCGCGCCCACCCAGGCGGCCTTCTCCCTCGCGCAGCCGGCGCGCGCCTACGAGTCCTTCATGGCCGCGGCGATGCCCCGGGCGCAGACGGCTGAAAACACGGGCGAAGCCGCGGAAAAGGCGCCGCCCCTGGGTTTCGCCCTCGGCCAGCTGCACGGCGTGTACATCCTGGCGCAGAATGAAGCCGGGCTGGTGCTGGTCGACATGCACGCGGCGCACGAGCGCATCGTCATGGAGAAGCTCAAACGCAGCCTCGATGCCGGCGCAGTCCAGTCGCAGGCGCTGCTTGTACCGGCGGTGCTGCAGGCCGACGCGCTCGACGTGGTGACCGCCGAGGAAAATCGTGAAGCCCTGGCGCAACTCGGCCTGGAGGTGAGCATATCGGGGCCGAACGAGCTTTGCGTGCGCGCGGCGCCGGCGCCGCTGGCCGGCGGCGACATCGCCGGCCTCACGCGCGACCTGCTGCGCGAGATGCGCGAGTACGGCGCGAGCCAGGTGCTGAGCGCGCGGCAGAACGAGCTGCTTGCCACCATGGCCTGCCATGCGGCGGTGCGCGCCCACCGCATGCTCGCCTCCGCGGAGATGAACGCCCTGCTGCGCGAAATGGAGCACACCGAGCGCTCCGGCAGCTGCAACCACGGCCGGCCGACCTGGTACCAGCTCACGCTGGGCGACCTGGATCGCCTGTTCATGCGAGGACGCTGAATGGAAAAAGTGATGGTGGTCACCGGCGGCGGTCGCGGCATCGGCGCGGCTACCGCGCTGATCGGCGCCGAGCGCGGCTACGCCGTGGCGGTGAATTACCGCAGCAATCGCGAAGCCGCCGACGCTCTCGTGGAGAAAATCCGCTCCAGGGGCGGCAAGGCGATCGCGATTGCCGGCGACGTGGCGCTCGAGCCGGATGTCCTGCGCCTGTTCGAAACGGTGGATCGGCAGCTCGGCCGCGTCACGGCGCTGGTGAACAACGCCGGCATCGTCGATCGCGGCACGCGCGTGGAGCACATGGGCGCCGAGCGCATCGCCCGCATGCTGGCGATCAACGTCACCGGCAGCTTCCTGTGCGCGCGCGAAGCAATCAAGCGCATGTCGACGCGCCGCGGCGGCGGCGGCGGGGCCATCGTCAACCTGTCGTCGGTCGCCGCGCGGCTCGGCGGCGCGGGAGAGTACGTCGACTATGCGGCGTCCAAGGGCGCCATCGACACCTTCACGATCGGGCTGGCAAAGGAAGTCGGCCCGGAAGGCATCCGCGTCAACGCCGTGCGGCCCGGCATCATCCGCACCGACATCCACCTCTCGAGCGGCGATCCCGCGCGGGTCGAGCGCATCGGGCCCAGCGCGCCGCTGCAGCGCCCCGGCGAGGCGGAGGAAGTCGCGCGCGCCATCGTCTGGCTGCTGTCGGACGAAGCGTCCTACATGACCGGCGCGCTGGTCGACGTCACCGGCGGCCGCTAGCGCCCTGGGCACGGCCTACGCGCTGCTGGGCCCCACGGCAAGCGGCAAGTCGCGCCTCGCCATGGCGCTTGCCGAGCGCTATCCCATCGAAATCGTCGCGGTGGACTCTGCGCAGGTGTATCGCGGCATGGACATCGGCACGGCCAAGCCCGGCGCCGCGGAGCGCGCGCGGGTGCCGCACCACCTGCTCGACCTCGTCGAGCCGGATGAGCCCTACTCCGCCGGCCGGTTCCGCACCGATGCGATCCAGGCCGTCGCCGAGATCCTGGCACGCGAACGGATACCGCTTCTGGTCGGCGGAACCATGCTGTACTACCGCAGCCTCGTGGCGGGTCTGGACGATCTGCCTTCCGCCCAGGCCGCAATCCGCCAAGCCATCGACGCCGAAGCCGCGCAACGCGGCTGGCCCGCCCTGCACGCGGAGCTGGCGCACATCGACCCGCCGGCCGCGCGGCGCATCATGCCGAACGATGCGCAGCGCATCCAGCGGGCGCTGGAAGTGTTCCGCATCACCGGCAAGGCCCTTTCAACGCTGCAGGGTGCGGCGCGCGGGGTCCTGCCGTTCGCCCTGAAGGGCGCGTGCCTGATCCCTGAGCGCCCGGAGCTGCATCGCGCCATCGAGCAGCGTTTCGACGCCATGCTGCGCGACGGACTGGTTGACGAGGTGAAGAACCTCAAAAAGAAGTACGCCTTAGAAGCCGATATGCCCAGCATGCGCGCGGTAGGCTACCGGCAGGTCTGGTCCTTGCTCGAGGGGGAGATCGGCAAAGCGGAAATGCGCGAGCGTGCGATTGCGGCAACCCGCCAGCTCGCCAAGCGCCAGCTCACCTGGCTGCGCGGCTTTCCCGAGCTCGTACGCCTGGAGGGTGCGCGCCCGGAGGAGGCGGCGCGGCGGCTGTTTCATTCGTTCTTGTAGACGCCGCGGAAGTTCAGCGCGGCAAGGCAGAACTGCAGGCCGACGAGCGCCCAGGCGCGGTCGTGGTAGCCCCACACCACCCAAAGCACGTTGCTCGCGAGGAAGCACCAGAAGCCGATCGCGCGCTTGTGCGGCGAGCGCGATGCGACCAGCCAAGCCGCCGCCACGGTGACGACCATGGCGGGCCACTGCAGGAGGTCGAGATAGTCCATAGCAGGGGTAGACCCTAGAATTCAGCTTCTCGTTCAGGAGGCGTTCATGCAGATTGGAGTCGTCGGGCTGGGCAGGATGGGTGCGGGAATGGCGCGGCGCCTCGCGCGCGCCGGCGCAAAGGTCGTCTGCCACGACCATGCGGAAGCCGCACGCGCCTCGGTGGCCGGCGAGCCGGGCATCGACTGGGCCGAAAACCTGGCGGCATTGTGCGCGCGCCTGGACGGCGAGCGCGTCATCCTGCTCATGCTGCCCGCAGGCGCGGCGGTGGAGGATGCGATCCACGCGCTCGGGCCGCTCCTGGCGACGGGCGACACCTTGGTGGATGGAGGCAACAGCTATTACCGCGACTCGATGCGCCGCGCGCTCGCGCTTTCGCAGCAGGGCCTGCGCTACATCGACGCCGGCGTCTCCGGCGGCGTGCCGGGCGAATCCGAGGGCTACTGCCTGATGCTCGGCGGCACGCCCAAATCCATCGAAGTGTTCGAGCCGTTCGCGCGCCTGCTCGCGCCGCGGCCCGAGCAGGGGTGGCTGCACTGCGGCCCGAGCGGCGCCGGGCACTACGCCAAGATGATCCACAACGGCATCGAGTACGGGATCATGCAGTCGCTGGCCGAGGGCTTCGCGCTGCTCGCGGCGCGCCCGGAGCTGGACATCGACCCGGCGCGGCTCGCCGAAACCTGGCGCCACGGCAGCGTGGTGCGCTCCTGGCTGCTCGACCTGTGCGCCGGCATCCTGACCCATCCCCAGGACTTCGCGCGTGTCGCGCCGGTGGTGGCCGATTCCGGGGAAGGGCGCTGGACCGCGCTCGAGTCGGTGGAGCTCGGCGTGCCGGCGCCGGTGATCACCATGGCGCTGATGAGCCGCTTTTCCAGCCAGGGAGGGGCCGATTACACGCGCAAGCTGCTCGCGCTCCTGCGCGCGGGCTTCGGCGGGCACGCGGTCCAGAAGGCGCCTTGATCCTCGTGGTCATGGGTGTCTCGGGCGCGGGCAAGAGCACCATCGGCGCCGCGCTGGCGCGTGAGCTGCGCTGGCGCTTCATTGACGCCGACGACCATCATCCGCCCGCCAATGTCGCAAAGATGGCCGCCGGTGAGCCGTTGAGCGACGAGGACCGCGCTCCTTGGCTGGATCGGCTTAATCTCATTCTGAAAAGCCAGGAAAACGCCGTCTTGGCATGCTCGGCGTTGAAGCAGTCCTACCGCGACCGCCTGAGCGCCGGCCTCGCGGATTTGCGCTTCGTCTACCTGAAGGGCGATGCCGGGCTGATCGGCGCGCGCCTGAGCGGGCGGCGGCATCCCTACATGCCGGCCTCGCTCCTCGCGAGCCAGCTCGAAGCCCTCGAACCGCCCGAAAAAGCGATCGCGGTCGACATCAGCGCCGAGGTGCCGGCGTGCGTCGCCGCGATCGTCGAGGAGCTCGGGCTTTAGTTTCCTTTTAGTTTCCTATGTGCACCTGGTAGCGGGCCCCGTTCGAGAACGTGCAGGTGCCGGCGCCCTGGTAGGGCGAGCTCATCTGGTACTCGCAGCTCATGTACGAGCCGCCCGGGCTGTAGGCGCTCGCCACGCCTTTGCGCGCGTCGCCCGAGACCCGGGTCGCCTCGCCGCTCAGCAGCTCGCCGCGGTAATCGAGCAGGAAGCGCCCCTTGCCGCTCATCATGTTCGTGACGGTGCCGTTGACTACACCGGTCTGCGTGGCGAGGTCGTTGGCCGGGTAGAGCTTGGCCTGCAGCGTTGCCGGGGCGGCGGGCCTGTTCGCCGGCGCGGCCGGGGCGGCGGGCTGGCTGGCGGCTGCGGTGCCGGGTGCCGGCGTGGTGCCGGGCCCCCAGACTGCGCCGGGCGGCCAGGCCGGCGTGCCGTCGGGGGCGATGGGAATGACATAGCAGCCGGAAAGCGCGCCGGCGGACAGCGCGAGCGCCAAAGCAAGACCTGCGTGGTTTCTCATATTCCCTCCTTGGTGATGAGTCCGCGGACATCATCGGGAGGGCGCGCAGCCGGATCGCTTACGGTTCGCTTACCGATAGCTTAATTCGCTCCTGCGCCTCCTGCGGCGCGCGGCGCATGGCGCGCTCCAGGCGGCTGCGCATGCGCTCGCGCGGCGCGATCAGCCACGCGGCATCGTCCTCGCCGGCCATGAAAGGGCCTCGGTAGAGCGCGAGCATGCGCTCGGCGAGCGCTGCGACGCGCACCGGGTCGGCAGTAGACTCGATTTCGGCGGCCAGGGCCTCGAAAGCCCACGCGTCGACCCAGAAATAGCGCCGGTCGAGCGTCAGGCGTCCTTCGTGCAGCACCACGGCGCGGTCCTCGCCGAGCAGCTTGCGCAGCCGGTGCAGCGCGCTGGTGAACGAGCGGTGCGCCGAGTCGCCGTCCACGCGCGGCCACAGCGCGTCGGTGACGCGGCCCTCGGGCACCTGCTCCCCGCCGCAGGCGACCAGCACCTTGAGCAGCTCGAGCGGCCGGCGCTGCGCCTTGCCGGTTGCCGGCAGCGGCGCATCGTGGACCAGGAGGCGAAATCCGCCGAAGGTCTGCACGCGGTAGGGCCAGGGCCAGCCCTCCGCCGCCGTCGGCCGCTGCGGCACGAGTCGCCGGCGCTTTATGAGGCTGCGCGCGTAATCGGGCTCGATGCCCGCCTGCAACGCGTGCTCCAGCACGCGCGCCACGGCGTCCGGACGCCACCAAAGGAAATGCTCGTAGCCGTACTGCCGGCCCAGCTGCAAGCCCCGGCGCAGAGCATTCAGCCCGGGCCGGCTGCGGTTATGCGCCATGGCGATCTGCGCAAAGCCGATCAGGCAGGTGAACTCGAGGTGGCCGTTGTCGATGTTGCGCACGATACTGCGCAGCGCATGCAGGTGGGAGGCGCACTTTCGCTCGTCGCCGCAATCGGCCAAGATCTCGGCCAGGGCGAGGCGGCAAAGCACTTCGAAATACGGACAGCCGACCTCGACCGCCATGCGCAGCGCCGCCTTCTCGTGCTGCAGGGCGGCCATCAGATCCCGGCGCAGCATCGCTTCCCAGGCCTGGAAATGGCGATACAGGCACAGGTTGAAGCGCCCCGCGCCCGCCACGTGCGGCTCGAGCTGGCGGGCGAGCGAGGCGGCCGCCGCGAGGTCGCCGCGGCTCAGCGCGCCGCCATAGCCGTAGGCCAGCAGCTGGAAGGTCCACGTATGCACGCCGGTCGCGCGCGCCAGGGCAAGGCCTTCGCGCATGGCCTTCGCGCAATCCTCGGCAGCGGCGGTCAGCATGCCGTGCATGGCTTCGACCGTTTTCAGCGTGAGCTGGGTGAAGGTCGTGGCGCCCGGCGCGCCGGCGATGCGGCGCATGGCCTCGATAAGCTCGGCGGCGCGCGGGTACAGGCCGGTCCACATGAGGGTCAGCGCCGACACCAGGCCGGTATAAGCCCTGAGGTTCACCTCGGACACCCGGCGCGCCGCGGCGAGCGCGCGCTCGATCCACTGCGCGATGTCGCGCCGCTGCGGCTGCCGCAGCGTGAGGGATACGAACATGCTGGCGGCGACGCGCGCCTCGAGTTCAGGGGAGTCCAGCGGCGCATGCCGCATCGCCGCGTCGAGCTCCGCGATCCAGCGGTCGAGCAGCGAAAAATCATCCAACTCGAAGAGGATGGCATCCATCGCCCCGGAGCAGGCGAGCACCATGCCCTTCGCCTCGTTCGCTGCGCGAAACAGCTCGAAGGCTTTTTCGTACACGAGCCGCGCCTCGCGCGGCGCCGTATGCGCCCGGCTGCACGCGGCCCAGTACACGGCCCAGGGGTGCTTCGGCTGCACCTCGGGCGGCAGCTCCTCTACCCAGCGCGCGACGGTTTCGCCGCGCCCCTGGGAAAGCAGCGCCGGCGCGTGGCGCTCGATGACGCCGGCCATGTCGCTCCAGTCGTGGCTGTCCCGGTACAGGCCGAGCGACTCGGCCGCCTGTCCTGCCGCTTCCAGCTCGCGCGCCGCATCGCGCTGCAGCCGGCGGCGCTGCTCCTTGCCCAACGTCTCTTCCACCCGCGCCTGCAGGAAATCGCGCAGCATCGGGTGGTACTGGTACATCGTCTCGCGCAGCGATACGAAATAGTTGCTGCGGTAGAGCTCGCTCAGGATCTGCTCCGCGTCGGCTACGCCGGTGAGCGCGGCCGCCATGGCGGCCGACATCTGCGGCAGGTAGGCGGTATGCAGCAGGAACTGCTGCGTGCGGGCATCGGACTTCTGAAAGATCTCGCCGGCCAAGTAGTCGAATACCAGCTTGCGCGTGGCCGCCGCCGGTGCCGCCGTGATGGCGCCGCCCGAGCGCGCCTGCTCGAGCATCAGCACCAGCCCGGCGGCCCAGCCCTCGGTCCTGGCATACAGCGCCTCGAGCGAGCCTGGTGGGAGCCGCGGCAGCCGCTGCGCGACGATGTTTTGCGTTTCTTCGCGGGTAAGCCGCAGCGCCTCCCAATCGATGGTCGAAAGCGCGCGGTTGGCGCGCAGGCGCGCGAGGCTAGCCGGGGGATCGTTGCGGCTGATGAGGATCAGGCGGCCGCCCGGCGGCAGCTCCTGGATGGCGATGCGCAGCACCTCGTGCAGCGGGGAGGATGCCGGCACCTCATGGCAGCCGTCGAAGACCAGCGCAAAGGGTGCGCTCAGCTGGGCGAAGAGTTGCTGGAAATAGCGGCGCGTGAACTGCTGCAGCCCGGCCTGGTGCTCCGGCGCGAGCAGCGGCAACGCCTCCGCGGCGGCCGCGCTAAGATAGTAGAAGAAGGTGGCGACATCGGCGTCGCCGTCGTCCAGCTGGTACCAAAGACAGGGAAGCGCGGCGTGGTCAAGCCAGCTCGCCACCAAAGTCGTCTTGCCGCATCCCGGCGGCCCCGACACCCAGGTTGCGGGCGCCTCGCTGCCCCGATCCAGCAGCGCGAACAGCCGGGTGCGCGGCAGGATGCCGCTCAAGCTGGGGCGCGCCGTCTTGCCGAGCGATACCCGTGCGGGCTTCATCGGGCCTCCTCCCCCAAGGTCGCCGGGGCTATTCTAGCCTCAGCGCCCGCGCACCGTGCCTTCGCGTCGCGGGTCGGCGCCGCCGCGCCAGCCGCCCGGGACGCGCTCTATGCCATGCAGCCCGCTGGTCAGCGGCGCCGTTTCCACCTCATGGTTTCGCCTTTCCAGCTCCCCTCTCAAGCTCTCGTACGAGGTATGGCTTTCCACAAGCGTAGGCCCGTTGCGGGAGCCGAAGTTCGGCACGGCGACCGCAGACTGGACGTCCAGGCCCCAGTCGAGCATGCCGACCAGCGCCTTGGCCACGTAGTTGATGATGTTGGGGCCGCCCGGTGAGCCGAGGGCGGCGTGCACTTCGCGGGTGTCGTCGAACACCACGGTGGGCGCCATGCTGCTGCGCGGACGCTTGCCCGGCGCCACCTGGTTCGCCGAGCCGGGCACGAAGTCGAAGTCGGTCAGCTCGTTGTTCAGCAGGAAGCCGCGCACCATGATGCGGCTGCCGAACGTCGATTCGATGGTGGTGGTCATGGACACGAGGCTGCCTTCGGCATCCACGATGGTGAAATGGCTGGTGCCCACGGCTTCCGTGCCGCCCGGCAGGGCCTGGCGCATGGATCGAGGGCCGATGTCGCGCGCCCTTTCGTCCAGGTAGGCGGCGCTCAGCAGCCTCGCCAAGGGAACGTCCACGAAAGCCGGATCGCCGACGTAATACGCCCGGTCGGCGTAGGCGAGGCGCCCCGCCTCGGAGAAGTAATGCACCGCCTCGGCGGAGTGCGGCGGCGCCTGCGCGAATGGCGTGCGCTCGAGCAGCCCGAGGATCTGCAGCACCGCGAGGCCGCCGGAGCTGGGCGGTCCCACGGAGCAAATGCGCCACCGGCGATAGGGGCCGCACAGCGGCTCGCGCTCGAGCGCCTGGTAGGCGGCAAGGTCCTGCTGCGACAGGTCGCCGCCCCGGGCGCGAACCGCACGCACCAGGTCGCGCGCGATGTCGCCGCGGTAGAACGCCTCGGCGCCCTGCGCCGCAATGGCGCGCAGCGTCTGGCCGTACTGCGCGTTGGTGATGCGCTCGCGTGGCTCGCCGTCGGCGCCGTAATACAGCTCCCGCGCTTGCGGGTCTTCACGCAGGAAGCGCTCGCCCGAAAGCTGCAGGCGAAGCCGCGGCGAAGTCGCAAACCCCGCCTCGGCCAGGCGGATCGCCGGCTCGAACAGCGCGGGCCACGGAAGCGTGCCGTGACGCTGATGCGCAAGCTCCAGCATGCGCAGCACCCCCGGCACCCCTACCGATTTCCCGCCGACCGCCGCCTCGAAGAAAGGCAAAGGGCTTTTCTCGGAGTTCAGAAACCGGCCGGCGGCGGCGGCGGCCGGCGCCGTCTCCCGGCCATCGTAGCTGCGCAGCGTGCGCTCGGGCGCCGACCAGTGCAGCATGAAGGCGCCGCCGCCGATGCCGGAGGATTCCGGCTCGACCAGCCCGAGGACCATCTGCACGGCGATCGCGGCGTCCACGGCGGAGCCGCCGCGCTGCAGTACCGAGTAGCCAGCCTCGGTCGCCAGCGGGTGCGCCGCGGCGACCATGAACTGCCGGGCGGGCGCATGCGCGCAGCCGGCGAAGACAGAAACAAAAAGGGCAGCCGCAGCCGCCCTCAAATAAATGCTTTTCGTCAAAGAATTCAAACCATGAGCGGCACCACCAGCAGCGCCACGATGTTGATGATCTTGATGAGCGGATTCACCGCCGGGCCGGCGGTGTCCTTGTAGGGGTCGCCGACCGTGTCGCCGGTCACCGCGGCTTTGTGGGCGTCCGAGCCCTTGCCGCCGTGATGGCCGTCCTCGATGTATTTCTTGGCGTTGTCCCAGGCGCCGCCGCCGGTGCACATGGAAATCGCCACGAACAGGCCGGTGACGATGGTGCCCATGAGCACGCCGCCCAGCGCCTGCGGCCCCAGCGCCAGGCCGACCACCACCGGCACCAGCACCGGCAGCAGCGACGGGATCATCATTTCCTTGATCGCCGCGCGCGTCAGCATGTCGACGGCCACGCCGTACTGCGGCTTGGCCGTGCCGGCCATGATGCCGGGGATTTCCTTGAACTGGCGCCGCACCTCGATCACCACCGCGCCGGCGGCGCGGCCCACGGCTTCCATGGCCATCGCGCCGAACAGGTAGGGCACCATGCCGCCGATGAACAGGCCGATGATCACCATGTGGTTGGACAGATCGAAGCTGAAGCTCCTGCCCGCCGCCTCGAGGGCATGCGTGTAGTCGGCAAACAGCACCAGCGCGGCAAGGCCGGCCGAGCCGATGGCGTAGCCCTTGGTCACCGCCTTGGTGGTGTTGCCCACGGCATCCAGCGGGTCGGTGATGGCGCGCACCGAATCGGGCAGGTTGGCCATCTCGGCAATGCCGCCGGCATTGTCGGTAATCGGCCCGTACGCGTCGAGCGCCACGATGATGCCGGCCATCGACAGCATCGAGGTCGCGGCGATGGCGATGCCGTAGAGCCCGGCGAGCCAGTACGAGGCAAAGATCGCCACGCAAACGGCGAGCACCGGCCACGCCGTCGATTTCATCGACACGCCCAGGCCGGCGATCATGTTGGTGGCGTGGCCGGTGACGCTCGCCGCCGCCACGTGCCGCACCGGCTTGAACTGCGTGCCGGTGTAGTACTCGGTGATCCAGACGAGAAAGCCGGTGAGCGCCATGCCCACCACCGCCGCACCGTACAGGTGCCAGACGCTGATCATGCGGCTCTCGCCGCCGATATCGAACGGCACGGTCTTCACCACGTCGCCCATCATCAGCAGGGTGATTGGATAGAACGCGACCAGCGCCACCGCCCCGGCCACCGCGAGGCCCTTGTAGAGCGCTGGCATCACGTTCACGTCGCCGGGCTTGGCCTTGACGAACCAGGTGCCGATGATGGAGGCGATGATGGCGAAGCCGCCGATCGCCAGCGGATAGACCAGCGCCGCGGCGCTGGTGGTCTTCACCATCAGGGCGCCCAGCAGCATGGTGGCGATGATCGTCACGGCATAGGTCTCGAACAGATCGGCCGCCATGCCCGCGCAGTCGCCGACGTTGTCGCCTACGTTGTCGGCGATCACGGCCGGGTTGCGCGGGTCGTCTTCCGGAATCCCGGCTTCCACCTTGCCCACCAGGTCGGCGCCGACATCGGCGCCCTTGGTGAAGATGCCGCCGCCCAGACGCGCAAAGATCGAAATGAGCGATGCACCGAAGGCGAGGCCCACCAGCGGGTGGATGATGGCAGTGAGGTTGCCCTTGTCGGTGGCGTTCGCGTAGAGCAGCGCGAAATAGCCCGCGACGCCCAGCAGCCCCAGGCCCACGACCAGCAGCCCGGTGATCGCGCCGCCGGTAAACGCCACCTGCAGCGCCTCGTTGAGGCCGGTGCGGGCGGCTTCGGCGGTGCGCACGTTGGCGCGCACCGACACGTTCATGCCGATGATGCCGCAGGCGCCCGAGAGCACCGCACCCAGGAAGAAACCCCAGGCGGTGGGCCAGCCCAGCGCCGGCACGAAGCCGATGACCAGGAACAGGATCACGCCGACCACGGCGATCGTCTTGTACTGGCGCCACAGGTAGGCGATCGCGCCTTCGCGCACCGCGGCGGCGATCTCGCGCATGCGCTCGTTGCCGTCGGGCAGGCGCAGGATGCGCGTGATCTGCCAGACCCCGTAGACGATGGCAAGGACCGCGCATGCGAGCGCGAATACGAGGCCGCTGTTCATGTTTTCTCCCCTTGAGCCCTACGGGCGGTACTTACGAAGGGGTCGAATTTTATCAGGTCAGGGCAGCGAGGGCGCGCGCGGTGACTTCGTCGACCCGCCCCATGCCGGAGACCTTGCGGTACTTGGGCGCGCGCGGGTCACCCGAGGCCGCCCAGCTGCCGTAGTACTCGACCAGCGGGCGCGTCTGCGCGCGGTACACCTGCAGCCGCTTTCTCACCGTTTCCTCGCGGTCGTCGTCGCGCTGCACCAGCGGCTCGCCGGTCGCATCGTCCAGCCCCTCGCGCCTGGGCGGATTGAACTTCACGTGGTAGCTGCGCCCCGAGGCCGGATGCACGCGCCGGCCGCTCATGCGCACGATGATCTCCTCGTCGGGCACGTCGATTTCGAGCACGCAGTCGAGGTCCACGCTCGCCGACCTCATCGCCTCGGCCTGCGGGATGGTGCGCGGAAAGCCGTCGAGCAGGTAGCCCCGGGCGCAATCGGGCTGCGCCAGCCGGTCGCGCACCAGCCCGAGGATCACATCGTCGGACACCAGCTGGCCCGCATCCATGACTTTCTTCGCCGCGGCGCCGAGCGGCGTGCCGGCCTTGATCGCCGCACGCAGCATGTCGCCCGTGGAAATCTGCGGGATGCCGTACCTCGCGCTGATGAAGGCCGCCTGGGTGCCTTTGCCGGCGCCCGGCGGGCCGAGGAGGATGAGCCTCATGCGTCGAGCATTCTACGTACCGCCTCCAGGTCCTGCGGCGTGTCGACCCCGGGCGGAATCTCGACCTCGCTGATCGCCACGGCGATGCGGTAGCCGTGCCAGAGCACGCGCAGCTGCTCCAGCGCTTCGGTTTTCTCCAGGGCGCACGCCGGCAGGCGCGCGTATTCGCGCAGGAAGCCCGCGCGATAGGCGTAGATGCCGGCATGCCGGTACCAGCGGCCGGCGGCCTCGCGTGCATACGGAATGCACGCCCGCGAGAAATAAAGCGCGTAACCGCGCGCATCGAGCACCACTTTCACCACGTTGGGATTGGCAAGCGAAGCCTCGTCGCGGATCTCGTGGCAGGCCGTGGACACGCTCGCCTCGTCCAGGGCGCCGGCCACCCGGGCGATGAGGACAGGGGGGATCAGCGGCTCGTCGCCCTGCACGTTCACCACCAGCGCGTTTTCCTGCAGGCCGAGAAGCTGCGCCGCTTCCGCGAGGCGGTCGGTGCCCGAAGCATGGTCGGCGCGCGTCATCAGGGCCTTGTGCCCGTGCGCGCGCACCACGGCGGCGATGCGCTCGTCGTCGGTTGCGACATGCACGCCCGCCGCGCCGCTCGCCGCGGCGCGCTCGCATACGCGCACCACCATCGGCTTGCCCGCAA
The DNA here is from genome assembly GCA_036259215.1 of Burkholderiales bacterium. Taxonomy (GTDB): domain Bacteria; phylum Pseudomonadota; class Gammaproteobacteria; order Burkholderiales; family SG8-39; genus SCGC-AG-212-J23. The sequence goes on from DATACE010000056.1 coordinate 14,310, forward strand.
GGTCGGCAAGGGGCTTCCCCGGGAAGCGCGTCGATGCGAAGCGCGCCGGAATGATGACGTGGAACGTCAAACCACTTCTTCTTCGGGCGGAAGCTTGCGCGCTTCCTCTTCCAGCATGACCGGAATGCCGTCCTTCACCGGATAGCCCAGGCGGTCGGCGCGGCACACGAGCTCGCCCGCCTCCTTGCGGTAGACGAGCTTGCCCTTGCACAGGGGACAGACCAGGATCTCAAGCAGCTTTGGATCGACGCCCATGCCGTTTTCCGTGCAGTTTGCCCAGGAGCCAGTCGCCGAAGGCGGGATCGACCTGCGCGGTGACCGGCAGCACCCACCAGTTCGCGCGCCCGTAGCGGCGCAATTTTACCGCGTCCTTCTCGGTCATCA
>DATACE010000057.1:0-14652 GCA_036259215.1 Burkholderiales bacterium
GCGGTCGCCGGCGTAGCGCCGGCCCTCCCGGGTGTCGTAGCTGAGATTGCGGTCGAGCAGGAAAATCTCCACGTCCTTTACGCTATCGGGAAACAGCTGCAGCTCGATCTCGGCATAGGGTCCGGCGATGCCTTTCAGCACCGGACCGGTGAGGTAGGGATTGAAGTGCTCCAGGGCGCGCATCGCGTCCAGGGCGATTTGCCGCAGCTCGGCAATGCGCTGCGGATGCTCCTCCGCCTGGTAGAGCGCGAGATATTCGCGCAACTCGGCCTCGATCTCGTCGTTGCCGGGGAGTGCCTGCGCGTCCATGACGCCCAGCTGCTTGGCCGCCTTGCGCTTGGCGAGGGCAAAGTCATCGATGCCGTCCTCGGCCATCAGGCGCGCAGCCGCCGCCGCGATGCGCGCCCGCGTCGCGGTTTGCCGGTTCTTGCCGCTTTTGCGAGTCATGGGGAGGGATTGCCTGAGCCCCGGAATATAGCTCAGCAGGTCGCATAGAATCGCCGTCCTGCCATGAGCGCGCATCTGCACATCCTCGGCATCTGCGGCACCTTCATGGGCGGCATCGCGGCCATCGCCAAGGCGGCCGGCTACCGGGTGACCGGCTGCGATGCCAACGTCTATCCGCCCATGAGCGAGCAACTGCGTGCGTTGGGCATCGAGCTCACGGAGGGCTTCGGGGAACAGCAGCTGGTTATCCGGCCCGACGTGTGGGTTGTGGGGAACGTCGTCACACGCGGCAATCCGCTGATGGAGGCGATTCTCGACCACGGCGAGCGCTACGTTTCCGGGCCGCAGTGGCTGTCGGAGCATGTGCTCGCCGGCAAGCACGTGCTCGCAGTCGCTGGCACGCACGGCAAGACCACCACCTCCTCCATGCTCGCCTGGATCCTGCAGCGCGCCGGGCTCGCGCCCGGTTTCCTGATCGGCGGTGTGCCGATCGATTTCCCGGTCTCGGCGCGCCATACCGGCTCCCCGCTGTTCGTGATCGAGGCGGACGAGTACGACACCGCGTTTTTCGACAAGCGGTCGAAGTTCGTCCATTACCGGCCCCGCACTGCGGTTTTAAACAACTTGGAGATGGACCATGCTGACATCTTCGATGATCTTGCCGCGATCGAGCGGCAATTCCACCACTTCGTCCGCACGGTGCCCAGGACCGGCCGGATCATCGTCAATGGCGCGGATGCAGCCCTGAAGCGGGTGCTCGCCCAAGGCGTCTGGTCGCCGATCGAGGCCTTTGGCATGCCCAGTGCCTGGGAGGCCGGGGCGGCAGACGCGGATGGCAGCTTCGAGATCGCCTGGCAGGGCAAGCCGGTCGGGCGCGTGCGCTGGGAGCAGCTGGGGCAGCACAACCGACTCAACGCGCTTGCCGCCGTGGCCGCTGCCCGGCACGCCGGGGTCGAGCCTGCGGCTGCCATTGAGGCCCTCGGGGGCTTTTCGGGCGTGCGGCGGCGCATGCAGGTTCGCGGCAGCGCGCGCGGCGTGACGCTCTACGACGACTTCGCCCATCACCCGACGGCCATCCGTACGACCGTCGAAGGCTTGCGCCAGCGCATCGGCCAGGCGCGCATCCTGGCGGTGCTGGAGCCGCGCTCCAATACAATGAAGCGCGGCATCATGAAAGACGAGCTGCCGGCGAGCCTGGCGGCGGCCGATCGAATCTACGTTTACAGCGCAGGGCTCGGCTGGGATGCGCGCGCGGTGTTCGGGCCGCTGGGGGCGCGCGCCCGCTGCGACGAGGATCTGGAGGCGCTGATTGCCGCCGTGGTCGCCGATGCGGGCGCCGGCGACCACGTGCTGGTCATGTCGAACGGCGGCTTCGGCGGGATACACGAGAAGCTGCTGCAGCGGCTGGGGCAGGGCAGCGGAAAGGCAGCTGCCGCCTGATCGTCTACCTGCACGGTTTCAATTCCTCCCCGCAATCGCAGAAGGCGCGCGTGTTGGGCGAGTACATGGCGCAGCACGGGCTGGCACACCGCTACGCCTGCCCGGCGCTGCCGCCGCTCGCCACGCAAGCCATTCGCGAGATCGAGAAGCTGTGCCGTCCCGGAGTGTGTTTCGTGGGCTCCTCGCTCGGCGGGTTCTACGCCACCTACCTCGCCGAGCAACATGGCGTGCGGGCGGTGCTCATCAATCCCGCCATCGAGCCGCATGTCGGGCTGCGCGCCTACCTGGGGCCGCAGAAAAACCTGCATACCGGCGAGTCCTACGAGCTCACCGAGGCGCACCTGCGCGAATGGGAGAAGCTGCATGCGCCGCGCATCACACCCTCGCGCTATCTCCTGCTCGTGGAAACCGGCGACGAGGTGCTCGACTACCGCCAGGCAGTGGTGCGCTACGCCGGTGCCGAGCAGATCGTGGTCCCGGGCGGCGACCACAGCCTGCAGAGCTTTCCGCGCCACCTTCCCCGCATCCTCGAGTTCTGCCGTGCAGCTGCTCTATGAAGAAGACGGCGACCTGAAGGTCGGGACCGTCCTCGCCCAGGCGCCAGCGTCGTTCCAGGTGGAGAGCCCCCATGGGCGCCGCTCCAAGATCAAGGCCGGCAGCGTGCTGCTCGCTTTCGAGCGCCCCGGCGGCGCCGAGCTTCTCGCGCAGGCGGAAAAATTCGCCGGCGAGCTCGACATCGGCTTCCTCTGGGAGTGCAGCGCCAGCCGGGAATTCGGCTTCCGCGATCTGGCGCAGGAGTACGTAGGCCGCGAGCCGACGGCGGTGGAGGCCGCCGGCGTGCTGCTCAAGCTGCATTCGGCGCCGATGTACTTCTACCGCCGCGGCAAGGGGCGTTTCCAGCCGGCGCCCGAGGCCACGCTCAAGCTCGCGCTCGCCAGCATTGAAAAGAAAAAGCGCTTGCAGGAGGCGGTCGAGCAATGGGGCCAGCGCTTGGCGCGCTTTGACTGCCCGGCCGAGGTGGCCGCGCTGCGCGAGGAGCTGCTGTATGAGCCGGACCGCAACAAGCCGGAGGCCAAGGCCTTCGAGCAGGCGTGCCGGCAGACCGGACTCACGCCGGCGCGGCTGTTCGAGCGCTGCGGCCTGCTGCCGGACGCCCACGAGTACCACCTGCGCCGCTTCCTCCACGAGTTCTTCCCGCGCGGCACCGCCTTCCCGGTCCACGAGGTGCCCGATCCGACGCCTGCGCTGCCGCTCGCGCCCGCGCAGGCCTTCAGCCTGGATGACGTGGGCACGAGCGAGATCGATGACGCGTTCTCCGTGCAGCACGCCGCCGACGGTACGGTGCGCATCGGCGTGCACATCGCCGCGCCGGCGCTGGGGTTTGCGCCCGGCTCGCCGCTCGATGCCATCGCGCGCGAGCGGCTGTCGACCGCGTACATGCCCGGACGCAAGTTCACCATGCTTCCCGAGGACGTCATCGAGCGCTTTTCGCTGGACCATGGCGGCGAGCGCGCGGCGGTGTCGCTGTATTTCGACGTGAAGGACGGCGATCTGCGTGGCAGGCATACGCGCCTGGAGCGGGTGCCGGTGGTCGCCAACCTGCGACACGCCCAGTACGACGTCCTGAACGAGGCATTCGAGCAGGGCGCGGAGGCTGGGTTGGCGCACGAGGGGGACCTGCGCACCTTGTGGCGCGTGGCGCAGGGCCTGGAAGCGCGGCGCGGTCGCCCCAGCGCGGGGGCCATGACCTTCGACTACAGCTTTCACGTCGAAGGCGAGCGGGTGCGCATCGTGCCGCGCAAGCGCGGTGCGCCGCTCGACAAGCTGGTGTCCGAGCTGATGATCCTCGCCAACACGTCCTGGGGGGAGCTGCTCGCCGAGCGTGACGTGGCGGCCATTTACCGCGTGCAGTCGATCGGCAAGGTCCGCCTTAGCGTCCACCCGGAAGCGCACGAGGGCCTGGGCGTTACGGGTTACGCCTGGCTGAGCTCGCCGCTGCGGCGCTATGTGGATCTCCTGAACCAGTGGCAGCTTATCGCTGCCGTGAGCGGCCAGCGCGCGCCCTTTGCGCGCAACTCCGACGGCCTCCTTTCGGCGATGCGTGCCTTCGAGCTCACGTATGCGCGCTACGACGAGCACCAGCGCGGGATGGAGATGTACTGGACCCTGCGCTGGCTCCAGCAGGAAGGCATCCGGGAATTCGACGCGGTGGTGCTGCGCGAGAATCTGGTGCGCGCCGAGGGCTTTCCGCTGGTGACGCGGGTGTCTTCGCTGCCCCAGCTGGAACCTGGCAGCCGGGTGCGCCTCGAAGTAGGCGAGATGGATTTCCTGGAACGCACCTTGAGCCTGGTGTACCGTGCACCTGCTGTACAAAAAGCCTAGAAGATGAAAGGCTTGTAGAATGTACTTAATGTCCGCTCGCAACGACCGGGTCCTGGGCGCTGCCCTCGGGCTATCGATCGCGCTGCATGCGACATTGATGGCAGTGCACTTCAAGATGCCCGACCCGCGCACGCGCTTCGCCAACCAGCCGCTCGAGGTGGTGCTGGTGAACGCCAAGACGCGCGAGCGCCCGGCCCGCGCCGAGGTCCTGGCGCAGTCCAACCTGGACCGCGGCGGCAACGTCGACCAGGAGCGTCGCGCCAAAACGCCCTTGCCGGTGACCGAGCCGCGCAAGCCGGGGAAGGACCTCGCGGACGCGCAGCGCCGCGTGCAGCAGCTGGAAGTGCAGCAGCGCCGCTTGCTCGCCCAAGCGCGGGCCTCGGAGAGCAAGGTGCCGCTCGAATCGCCGCGCGCGGCGCCGGCGGAAGACGCCGCGCCGCAGCCCAGCGGGCGCGACCTCGCCGACCTTTCGCTCGCGGCGATGCGGCTGCAGGCGCAGATCGATCGCCAGACCGAGCAGTACCAGAAGCGCCCGCGCAAGAAGTTCATCGGTGCGCGGGCGGCCGAGTACCGCTTCGCGCAATACGAGGAGGACTGGCGGGTCAAGATCGAGCGGGTCGGCACGCTCAATTACCCGGCCGAGGCGCGCGGCAAGCACTACGGCAACCTGCGCCTTACGGTCACGATCCGGCCCGACGGCAGCGTGGAATCCATCGAGCTCGACCGCTCCTCCGGGCTCAAGGTCCTGGACGCGGCGGCGTTCAAGATCGTGCGCATGGCGACGCCGTTCGCCGCCTTCCCGCCCAATATCCGCCGCGACACCGACCTCCTGGTCATCACGCGCACGTGGTTCTTCGGGCAGGGCGACAAGATCTGGACCGAAGCGCGTAACTGATGCCACACCGGCTGCGTGCGGCGTAAGCGCTTCAGTCGCCTGCTCTTCGCCTGGAAAGCGTTCTGCTTCACCCTGGGCACGCTGGTGCTGGCGGCGATCGCCGTGCAGCTGTGGTTCTTCAGCCAGGTGCTGTACTGGAATCGCTTCGAGCCCGCGACCTCGTCGTTCATGGACCGGCGCCTGGAAGTGCTGCGCGAAAAAAATCCGAAGGCGAGGCTCCGGCACCAGTGGACGTCCTACGCGCGCATCTCGCCGCACCTGAAGCGCGCGGTGGTGGCGGCCGAGGATGCGCGCTTCCTGGACCACGAGGGCTTCGACTGGGAAGCGATCCAGAAAGCGATGGCGCGCAACGAGCGGCGCGGCCGGATCGTGGCCGGCGCCTCGACCATCAGCCAGCAGCTCGCCAAGAACCTGTTCCTGTCGGGCAGCCGCTCCTGGCTGCGCAAAGGGCAGGAGGCGCTCATCACGTGGATGCTCGAGACCACCATGTCGAAGCGGCGCATCCTCGAGCTGTACCTGAACTTCGCCGAGTGGGGAGAAGGCGTGTTCGGCGCCGAAGCGGCGGCGCGGCACCATTTCGGCCAGTCGGCGGCGGCGCTCAGCGAGGAGCAGGCGGCCTGGCTCGCTTCCATCCTGCCCAGCCCGCGGCGCTACGAGCGCGGGCGCACCACCGCCTACCTCGACGGGCGCGTGGCCACCATCCTTGCGCGCATGCCCGCCGTGCAAATCCCGTAATGCAGGAGCGCCTGGAGTTCGAGGACCTGCAGCAGCACGTGGCCGAGGTGCAGGCGTTGCTGAGCGAGCGGCCGCCCCCGGCCGCGCTGCATGGCCGGCTGGACCGCCTGCACCCGGCGGACATTGCCTACATCCTGGAAGCGCTGCCGCTGGAGGAGCGCCTGGCGGTCTGGGGGCTCGTCAAGGCCGACCGCGACGGCGACATCCTCCTCGAGGTGAGCGACGCGGTGCGCGAATCGCTCATCCAGGCCATGGACCCGGCCGAGCTGGTGGCCGCCGCGCAGACCCTGGAGGCCGACGAGCTCGCCGACATCGCCCCCGACCTGCCGCCGAGCGTGATCGAGGAAGTGGTGCAGCGGCTACCCGCGGAGGAGCGTGAGCACCTGCGCTCGGCCCTGTCGTACCCGGAAGGCTCGGTCGGCGCGCTGATGGACTTCGACTACGTGGCGGTGCGCGAGGACGTTACGCTGGAGGCCGCCACGCGCTACCTGCGGCGGCTGGACGAGCTGCCCGACCACACCGACCAGCTGTTCGTGGTGGACCGCGACCGGCGGCTGAAAGGCAGCCTGCCGCTGCCGCGCCTCATCGTTTCGGACCTCGACCAGCCGGTGAGCCGCGTCATGGTGCCCGAGAGCGTGAAGCTCGAGCCGCGCGACCCCGCAGAAGAGGCGGCGAACGCCTTCGAGCGCTACGACCTCGTATCGGCGCCGGTGGTGGACGCCGAAGGCCGGCTGATGGGCCGGCTCACGGTCGACGCGGTGGTCGACTACATCCGCCAGAGAAGCGCGGAATCGCGCCTCGCCGAGGCGGGGTTGCAGCAGGAAGAGGACGTATTCGCCCCGGTCCTGAACAGCTTCAAGAACCGCTGGGCCTGGCTGGCGGTGAACCTGGTGACCGCGTTCATCGCTTCTCGCGTGATCGGCGCGTTCGAGGACTCGATCGCACAACTAGTGGCACTCGCCGCGCTGATGCCGATCGTGGCCGGCATCGGCGGCAATTCCGGCAACCAGACGGTCACCATGATCGTGCGCGCCCTGGCGCTCGGTCAGATCCACGGCGCGTACTGGCTCACCCTGCTGCGCAAGGAAATCGGCCTGGCGCTGCTCAACGGCGCAGCGTGGGGCTCGCTGCTGGGCGCGATGGCCTACGTCCTTTACGACAACGTCGCCCTGGGCGGCGTGATGGCGCTCGCCATGATGCTCAACTTCGTGCTCGCGGCGCTGATGGGCGTCGCCATCCCGTGGAGCCGCGCGCGCTTCGGCCGCGACCCCGCGCTCGGCTCCTCGGTGCTCATCACCGCGGTGACCGACTCCGGCGGCTTTTTCATTTTCCTGGGGCTAGCCACGATCTTCCTTGTTTGAGCGCATAGTCGAACAGCGCCGCGCGCTGCGCAAATACGGCGCCGAACAGGCTTGAGGCGTCGGCCGGCGGCAAGCCCAGCCACGCATCGGCTTCTCCCGCCGCCGCGGCGACACGCATGCCCTGCTTGCTCGCGAGGCGCATGATGGCGGCGTTCTCCGTCAGACAGTGCATGAAAAGCGCCCGCACGCCCCAATTGCGTGCGTGCATATGCGCCCGCGCGAGCAGCGCCCCGCCGATGCCGATGCCGCGATGGCCGACGAGCACCGACACCCCCAGCTCCGCGTGCTCGCGGAGGCGGCCGAGGTGCGCGGCGCCCACCAAGTGCAGATCGTCGTCGAAGACGCCGAAGGCGGCGTCCGAGTCAAATTCGATGCGCGCGACATACTGCCGCACGGCGAAATCGTTCAAAGGAGCGCCAAAACGCAGGCGCCGGTCATCGGCCTCGAGCGCGAGAAAGTGCCGCTCCAGCGCCGGCCGCTCCAGCCGCGTGAGCTCTCGGATCGGAATCTGCATGTGCCTCATTCGCAAATTCCATACCAGAGCCGTTACCGGAGCGTTTCAAACGCGGCCAGTGCGGCCTTGCACGTCTGCTCTATCTCGTCGCTGCCGTGGGCCGCGGAAACGAAGCCCGCCTCGTAAGCGGACGGAGCGAGGTACACGCCGCGCTTCAGCATTTCGTGGAAGAAGCGATTGAAGCGCTCACGGTCGCACTGCATCACCTCGGCGAAGCTGCGCGGCGGCGTCTCGCGGAAGTACAGGCCGAACATGCTGCCGATGGATTGGGCGGCGAATGTCACGCCCGCCTTTTCGGCTTCAGCGGTCAGTGATTTCGCCAATGACCTGGTGGTGGCTTCGATGCGCTCCTGGAAGCCGCTCTCCTGGACGAGCTTCAACGTTGCGAGCCCGGCGGCCACGGCCACGGGATTGCCGGAGAGCGTGCCCGCCTGGTAGACCGGCCCGAGCGGGGCGATCTTTTGCATGATGTCGCGCCGCCCGCCGACGGCCGCGAGCGGCAGCCCGCCGCCGATGACCTTGCCCAGGGTGGTAAGGTCGGGGTGCATGCCATAGAGCGCCTGTGCGCCCCCCAGGGCAACGCGAAACCCCGTCATTACTTCGTCGAAAATGAGCAGCGCGCCGTGCTTCGTGCACTCCTCGCGAAGGGTCTGCAGGAAGCCCGGCTCGGGCAGTACCAGATTCATGTTCCCCGCGACCGGCTCCACGATGACGCAGGCGATGGCATTGCGCTGGAACGCTTCCTGCACTTGCCGGCTGTTGTTGAAGTCCAGAACCAGGGTGTGGGAGGCGGTGGCTGCGGGAACGCCGGCGGAGCTGGGGTTGCCGAAGGTGAGGGCGCCCGAGCCGGCCTTCACCAGCAGCGCGTCGGCGTGGCCGTGATAGCAGCCTTCGAACTTCACGATCGTGTCGCGGCCGGTGAAGCCGCGCGCGAGGCGTATCGCGGTCATCGTCGCCTCGGTCCCCGAGGACACCAGGCGCACCATTTCCAGCGAAGGCACCAGGCGGCACAGCAGCTCAGCCAGCTCGATCTCGGCTTCGGTGGGCGCGCCGAATGAAAGCGCGCGCGAGGCCGCCTCCTGCACCGCCTCGACCACCGCCGGATGCGTGTGCCCGGCGACCATCGGTCCCCAGGAGCCTACGTAGTCGATGTAGCGCCGTCCGTCTGCATCCCACAAGTGCGGGCCCGAGGCGCGCTCGAAAAACGGCGGCGAGCCGCCCACGGCGCGAAAGGCGCGCACCGGGGAGTTCACGCCGGCGGGGATCACGCGCTGCGCGCGCTCGAACAATGCTTGGCTTCTCATGCGAACAGCTCCTGGTACTGGGCGGCGCGGCCGGCGATGTCGGGCGCCTCGAAAAGGTCGGTGATCACGGCAACAAGGTCTGCGCCCGCCGCGATTACGCGGCTCGCGTTCTGCAGCGTGATGCCGCCGATCGCCGCGCGCGGCACGCCGATATCGGCCGAGAAAAGCGACAGCGGCGCATGCACGGCCGCGGGCTTGGTCGGCGAGGGGAATACGCTGCCGAATGCGACGTAATCGGCGCCCGCGCGCACCGCAGCCCGCGCGCGCTGCGCATCGTTGTAGCACGACGCGCCGAGGATCCGCGGGCCGAGCCGCTTGCGCGCCACCGCGAGGTCGCCGTCGTCGCGACCCAGGTGGGCCCCGGCGGCGTCGACTTCCAGCGCGAGCTCGACGTTGTCGTTGATGATCACGGGCACGCCGTGGCGCCTGGCGAGGGCCACCACCTCGCGCGCCTGCGCGACGTCGTGCTGCTTGCGCCGGTATTGCAGCAGCACCGCGCCACCGATCAGCGCCTGCTCGACTTTTTTCAAGTCCAGGGGCTCCGGCGTAATGGCGTAAAGTCCGCGCAGGTTCATTTCCCGGCGGCTTCGCCGGCCCAGAAGAACCGGTCGGGCAAAAGCTGACCCGCGCCCGTGCAAAAGCCGGCGGCGAGCGCTTGCCACGTGTAGTCCTGCGCCTCGCGCACGGCGTCGGCAACGCCGCGTCCGTGCGCCAGGCCGGCGGCAATGGCCGAGGCGAGCGTGCACCCCGAGCCGTGATAGCTGCCCGCAAGGCGCGGCCAGCGGTCTTCGCGAACGATGCCGCCGCGGTCGTAGAGCACGTTGACCACTTCATCGCCCGGCTCGTGGGTGCCGGTAAGAAGGACGAATTCGCAGCCCGCATCCAGCAGCGCCGCTGCGCCGCCCAAGCGGCGCGCCTCGATGCTGTTCGGGGTCACGACGGTGGACTGGGGCACGAGCTGCTCGCGCAGCGCCTCGAGCATCGGCTCGTCGGACAGGGGGTCGCCGCGACCGGAGGCGAGCACCGGGTCGAGCACCACGGGGACATCGGGATGCTCTTCCAGAATCGCCGCCACGGCTCGAATGTTGAGCGCGGAGCCCAGTACGCCGATCTTGAATGCGGCCACGCGCGTCTCGGCGAGCAGCAGATCGGCCTGCGCGCGCACGCGTTCGGCTTCGACCGCTTGCATGCTTTCCACGCCGCGGGTGTCCTGGACGGTGATGGCGGTCAGCACCGAAAGCGGGTGACAGCGCATCGCGGCAAGCGTAAGCAGGTCGGCCTGCAATCCGGCGCCACCGGTGGGATCGCTCGCGGCAAAAGTGAGCACGATCGGAGGGCAGGAAGACATGCGCTATATTCACGGCCATTCTACTGCCGTGTTTCCTTGCGATCTTCGAATGACCGAAAGCCAAGTGCAGTACCGGACCTGGATGTGCCTCATTTGCGGCTGGGTGTATGACGAGGCGGCCGGCCTGCCGGACGAGGGCATCGCGCCAGGCACCCGCTGGGAGGACGTTCCCATGAATTGGACCTGCCCTGAATGCGGCGCCCGAAAGGACGACTTCGAGATGGTCGAAATCTAAACTTTCGGGGAAAGCGCGGCTCTAACACCCTCCATGCAGTAAACTCCAGGGTGGCCGCATGTCCTCGATCGACCTGACGCATCACTTCCTGATCGCCATGCCCAACATGGCCGATCCTTACTTCGCCAAGTCCCTGACGTACATTTGCGAGCACAACGATCAGGGCGCGCTCGGCCTGGTCGTGAACCGGCCCATCGACCTGACGCTGCAGGCGCTGTTCGAGCGCCTGCAGCTTTCGCTGCGCGGAAACGAGATCGCCGACGCGCCGGTGTATTTCGGCGGCCCGGTGCAGACCGACCGCGGCTTCGTGCTGCACTCGCCGGCGGGAAACTGGCAATCCACGCTGCGCGTGGGCAGCCATATCGGCCTCACCACCTCCAAGGACATCCTCGAGGCGGTCGGGCGCGGCGAGGGGCCGGAGCAGATCCTCGTCACGCTGGGCTACGCCGGCTGGTCGCCCGGCCAGCTGGAGCACGAGCTTGCGCAGAACGCCTGGCTCACGGTCGAGGCGCGCGACGGCATCATCTTCGACACGCCGGCCGAGGAGCGGCTGCCGGCGGCGATGGAGCTGCTCGGGGTGGATTTCGCCAAGCTGCAGGACGCAGCGGGGCATGCCTAGGCCGGGCACCCGCACCGTCCTGGGTTTCGATTTCGGCCTGAAGCGTATTGGCGTCGCCGTCGGCGAGCCCGAGCTCGGGACCGCGCACCCGCTTCCTGCCGTAGCGCATTTCGCCCAGATCGAAAAGCTCGTCGAAGAGTGGCGCCCTGCGGCGCTGGTCGTGGGGCGCCCGACCTCTTCCCAGGGCGAGCCGCATGCCATGACCCGACAGGCGGAGGACTTCGCGCGGCGCCTGGAGCGCCGCTTCAAGCTGCCGGTGGCGCGCATCGACGAGCGCTTCACATCCGTAGAAGCGGAAAGCCGGCTGCGGGGGCTCAGGAAAAAGCCCGTAGACTCCGTGGCGGCCCAGTTGATCCTGGAGCAGTATTTTGATGAAGCTGCCTGACGCCGAGAAGATCTGCGAGGAGCTCGCGCGCGAGCTCAAGCCGCGCATCGGCCCGAAAACCGCGATGATCGGCCTCTATACCGGCGGCGCCTGGCTCGCCGAGCGCCTGCACGAGATGCTGGGCGTGCGCGAGCCGCTCGGGCTCATGGATATCGCGTTCTACCGCGACGACTACCATGCCCAGGGCCTGCATCACGACCCCAAGCGCACGCGCATCCCGTTCGACGTCAGCGGCCGCGAGCTGCTGCTGGTGGACGACGTGCTCTACACCGGCCGCACGGTGCGGGCGGCGATGAACGAGCTGTTCGACTACGGCCGGCCGGAGAGCATCTCGCTCGTGGTGCTCGCCGACCGCGGCGGCCGGCAGCTGCCGATCTGCGCGCAGCATTGCGGCGCCCGCCTCGACGTGCCGGCGGGCATGCGCCTGCGCCTGAAGCGCGGCGAGGACGGCAAGCTGGCGCTCGCGCTCGAGCCCGTTCGTGCAGCGTAACCCCCAGCTCAACGCCAAGGGCGAGCTGCAGCACCTGCTCTCCATCGACGGGCTGCCGCGTGACATCCTGCTGCAGATCCTCGACACCGCAGACTCGTTCGTCGGCGTCACGGAGCGCGAGGTCAAGAAAGTGCCCCTGCTGCGCGGCAAGAGCGTGTTCAACCTGTTTTTCGAGCCTTCGACGCGCACCCGCACCACTTTCGAGATCGCGGCCAAGCGGCTGTCGGCCGACGTCATCAATCTGAACATCGCGGTGTCCTCGGCCACCAAGGGCGAGTCGCTGCTGGACACCGTGGCCAACCTCTCCGCGATGCAGGCGGATATCTTCGTCGTGCGCCACGCCTCGTCCGGCGCGCCGTTCCTCATCGCGCGCCACGTCAAGCCCCACGAGCACGTGGTGAACGCGGGCGACGGGCGGCATGCGCACCCCACCCAGGGCTTGCTCGATCTCTTCACCATACGGCACTACAAGAAGGACTTCACCGCCCTGACCGTGGGCATCGTGGGCGACGTACTGCATTCGCGGGTCGCGCGCTCGCTGATCCACGGGCTTACAACCCTCGGCACGCCGGATGTGCGCGTGATCGGCCCGCAGACGCTGCTGCCCGCCGGCGTCGAGGCGCTCGGCGTGCGCGTGTTCCACGACATGCGCGCCGGCCTCAAGGACTGCGACGTGGTGGTCATGCTGAGGCTGCAGAACGAGCGCATGCGCGGCGCGCTGCTGCCCTCGGCGCAGGAGTTCTTCAAGCACTACGGCCTGAACGCCGACAAGCTCTCTCTTGCGCGCAGGGACGCGATCGTCATGCACCCCGGGCCCATGAACCGGGGCGTCGAGATCGACTCCACCGTCGCCGACGGTCCGCACTCGGTGATCCTGCCCCAGGTGACCTTCGGCATTGCGGTGCGCATGGCCGTGATGAGCATCGTCGCCGGCAACTGATGCGCCTGCACATAAAGAACGGCCGGGTGGTGGATCCCGCGAGCGGACACGACGCGCCGGGTGACGTTTTCGTCTCGGACGGAAGGATTGCCGAAGCGCTCAAGCCCGACCGCGTCATCGACGCGCGCGGGCTGGTGGTCGCACCGGGGTTCATCGACCTTTCCGCGCGCCTGCGCGAGCCCGGGCAGGAATACAAGGCCACGCTCGAGTCGGAGATGGACGCGGCGGTCGCCGGCGGGGTGACCAGCCTCGCCTGTCCCCCCGACACCGATCCGCCGCTCGACGAGCCGGGGCTGGTCGACATGCTGCGCCGGCGCGCCAAGGCGCTGGCGCGCGCGCGGCTGTATCCGATCGGCGCGCTCACCGTGAAGCTGAAGGGCGAAACCCTCACCGAGATGGGCCAGCTCACCGACGCCGGCTGCGTGGCTTTCTCGCAGGCGAACGTGCCCCTCGCCGATACGCAGGTGCTGTGGCGCGCGCTGCAGTATGCCGCGACTTTCGGCTACAAGGTGTGGCTGCGAGTCGAGGACGCGTGGCTCGCGAAAGGCGGCGTGTCGCACGACGGCGAGGTGGCAACGCGCCTGGGCCTGCCCGGCATTCCATCGTTCGCCGAGACCATCGCGCTGGGCACCGTGCTGGAGCTGGTGCGCGCCACCGGCGCGCAGGTGCATGTGTGCCGGCTGTCGACCGCCGGCGCCGTGGAAATGATGCGCAGGGCGAGGCAGGACAGGCTCCCCGTGACCTGCGATGCCGCCATCCACCATATCCACCTTTCGGAGATGGACCTGGGCTATTTCGATGCTCAGTGCCGGCTCGAGCCACCGCTGCGCGGCCAGCGTGACCGCGACGCGCTGGCGCGCGGCCTTGCCGACGGCGCCATCGACTGCCTGGTGTCCGACCACACGCCGGTGGACGAGGATGGCAAGCACCTGCCGTTTTCGGAGGCCGAACCGGGCGCCACGGGCCTTGAGCTCCTGCTGCCCCTCGCGCTGAAGTGGGGCAGCGCGCAAAAGCTGCCGTTAGCGGCGACGCTCTCGCGCATTACTTCGCAGCCGGCGCGCATCCTCGGCGTGGCTTCGGGGCGCATCGCGCCGGGCGCACCGGGCGACCTTGCCATATTCGATGCCGAAGCGCCGCTGCGCGTATCGGCCGAAACCCTCAAGAGCCAGGGGAAGAACACGCCTTTCCTGGGCTACGAGCTCAGTGGGCGGGTGCGCTATACCGTCGTGGCGGGCAACGTGGTGTACGAAGGGTGAAACGCCTCGCTTTCTTCGCGCTGGCGCTGCTCGCCGGCTGCAGCGCGGCGCCGCCGCATCAGGATCCCGCGCTGCCGCCTTCAACGCCGGCCGATGCCGTGCCCCCGGCGCAGGCCAAGGGCGGCTATTACAAGGACGATGGGCCGCACGACAACCCGCCGTCGAACCTGGCGCAGGTTCCCGACGCAGTACCGCGCGCCGAGCCCCTGCATCGCTATGCGAACCGGCCTTACACGCAACTTGGCCGCAATTACATTCCATTAACTCGGATTCAACCGTTCAAGCAGCGCGGTCTAGCCAG
>DATACE010000058.1:0-3792 GCA_036259215.1 Burkholderiales bacterium
CGCCCGCCGCCCCTGGCGTTGCCCAGCGCGTCGAACACAAGGCTGCGCGGCGGCCCGGCGTTCACCTCGATAAAGGCGGCGCGCGGCGGCGTCCTGCCCTCGAGCGCCCAGTCGATCACTTTTTGCAGCGCCATGAATGTCAGCGCGCCGTAAGGAAAGCGGCTGAGCGGGCCGATACAGCCCGGGAAGACCGCGTCCGGCTGGTCGCGCGAATCGTTGTGCGACATGCCCGGCACCTCGTAGATGCGAAACAGGTTCGGCGCCTCGTCGCTGTCGGGCCGGCGGTAGGCGTGGGTACCGGCCACCTCGAACTGGGTCGGCACCTGAATGGTCGGCACGTCGGTCATCTGCACTGGGGCGCTTCCCAACGTGGCGGTAACCAGGAAACCGTCCACGATCGGCCCGCCGTCGGAGCGGCGGAAGGCCTCGTTGTGGGCGCTGCCCATGTAGGTGCGCACGAACCCGGACGAGGCCGAGGTACCGCCCATGACGAGGCCGCGCACCGGGTAGCGGGCGCTCAAGGGGCTGCGCGGGTCGTTGCTGCGCACCATCCAGGCGATCTGCGCCAGGATTTCGTTGGCTTGGCTGTTGGCCACGTGCAGCGACCCGTAGCGCTCGGGGTTATAGATGTGCAGGCCGATGCCGCGCGGATTGGCCGGGTTCACAGTGGTGCTGGTAAGCACTACGCTTTGCGAACTGACGGTGATGCAGATGTGCCCGCGCTGCGCGATGCCGTAGCGCGCGAACTGGCAGATCAGGGCGTTGCCGCCCTGGTGCGTCGGCTCGTAGACCACTACCCCGCTGAATTTGCTCGGATTGGCCGGCCGCCAGACCACCATGCGCACCTTGTAGCTGGCGCCCCCGCCGGTGCTCCCGGAAACGAAGTATTCGTCGGCGACATAGTCGAAGTCCTGCAGGTTGGTGCCCTCGGGGCCCGGGCGCATGCCCGGATGCATCGGCTCCGGGCCGTCAATCGGCCCTTCGAGGCTGGGGGTAGCCGGTACAGCCGCGAAAGCGATCGCCGCGAAGCCGGCGAGCAGCAAGGCGGCGATCCACGAAAGCATGACTTTCAAGCGAATTCTCCTTTGAGTGGGACGGACGGTGCGCCGCGCGCCGGACGGATCGAGTGGGACGCCTCGGGCGGGCATATGTAATTGTTTCAACTAAGCGTGCGTCGAACCGACGTTTACATGCGCGACTGTTTCCTTGATACGATTTAACACGCACCCACCAAGAGTTGTTATTGGAGTAAGTCATCAACTGATCACAACCAAGAATGAATATCACCTCCCGTCAGTTGAAAGCCTTCCTTCTAACCGCGCGCCACCAGAGCTTCTCGCGCGCCGCCGAGCAGCTCTACATCACGCAGTCCGGCATGAGCGTGCTGATCCGGGAGCTGGAGGAGCAGCTCGGCTTTCGCCTGTTTGACCGCACTACGCGCCGCGTCACGCTCACCGAGTTCGGCAACCGCTTCCTGCCGATCGCCGATCGCAGCCTGGTGGAGCTCGAATCGGCCGCGCAGAACATCGGCCGCTCGGCAACCGCCGCCAACCGGCGCCTCATGCTGGGCGCAATGCCGCTCATTGCCGGCAACCTGATGCCCGCGGCCATCGCCGAGTACGCCAAGCGCGACCCGGGGCTCGACATCGAGCTGCACGACGGCGAGCGCAGCCGGCTGGTCGCCATGGTGAGCGCGGGGGAACTCGATGCGGCGCTCGGCTGCTTCATCGATCCCGTGCCCGGCCTGCGCCGCATCCCGATGCACCGCTTCTGCCTGATGGCGATCCAGTCGCAGGCTGAGGCCTTGCGCACCGGGCGCCCCCTGCGCTGGGAGGATCTGGTCGAGGCGCGGCTACTCGGCGGGCCCGCCGACAGCCCGGTGCAGCAGCTGATCGAGCGCCATCTGCAGCGCCTGGGGCGCCAGGACCCGCCCGACCTGGTGTTCAACTACATGGAAACCATCATCGCGATGGTCGCCGCGGGCGCCGGCGTGGCGGTGATCCCGAGCTTCGCCATTTCGGTATGCCGCAGCCACCGCATCGCGATGTCGCCGCTGCAGGACCCGCTGGTGCCCATCGAGCTTTACGCGATGATCGACCGCGGCCGCAAGCTGCCCCACGGCGCCGCGGAATTCAACGAATTCCTCAAAGGCTACGTTGCGCAGTGGGCGGACCAGTGGGCCGACCAGCCTTCGCCGCCCGGCCTCGCGCAGGCCGCCTGAGCGGCTAGTCCGCCCCGATCAGCGCGTTCACCGCGCCGCGCAGCGCCGTCGCATCCCTCAGCAGCACCGCGGCGATCGACGGCATCACGATCCCGCCGGCTTGCAGCGCCTCCAGCTCGCGCGTGTACTGGTCCACGAAGCGGCGTGCCTTCGGGTATTGGGCTCCGGCGATCGCCTGGGTGGCCTTGTCGACCGACTTCAGCAGCTCCTCGCCGTGGGGCGGCCGGATCAGGAATGCCACCGTCCACAGGCGCAGCTCCTCGGCGGCGCGGCACACCGCGTCGCAGGCGTTGCCGTATCCGACGATGGACCACTTCGCCTTGGTGAGCGTCGCCTGCGCGTCCTCGGGAAGCAGAAAGCCGTCCGCGACGCTCTGCGCCGCCGCGGCATCGACGAGGTGGACGTAGTCGACGTGGCGCGGGTACAGCGCGGCTAGCGTGTCGACATCGAAGGGCACGGTACGGCCGCGCACGCTGCACAGGCCCGGACCGGTGTTCTGCCCGGTATTGAGCGCGGTGGGTACCGCCATGTCCGGAAGCCGGATGCCGCCCAGCGCATTGCCGTAGGCGTCGCGCGCAAGGACCACCGGAGCCGTGGAAGCGAGCACCATCCACCGGTCCGCGCCGCTCGGCGGCGGCGTGCCGTCCTTCAGCCAGGCCACCATGTGGTCCATCGCGGCCGCCATGGCGTGGTGAAACGGCACCCGGCTGCGCGAAGGCTCGTTCGTGCACACCTGGGCGAGCGGCGTGCCGTTGTCGCGCAGCGCGAGCGGCCCGCGACTGACCGCCTGGCCCTGGTAGTCGCCGTGCGAGGCGCCTGCGACTTCCCAGAGGCGATAGATGTCGCTGTCGGGCTTGCGGAAATTCTGCCCGCTCAGCACGTCGGCTTCGGCCTGCAGCGCGAACACCTTGACGCCCAGGTCATCGCGCACCGCGGTGTTGCCGGTGGCGCCCCTCACCATGAAGCCGTCGAACGGGCTGCCCAGCGGCAGGATGGAGTTGTAGTACGTGTTGAGGTTGCCGCCCGACTGCGAATGGCCGGTGGCGATCAGCCGCTGCGGCACCAGGTTGCCCAGCGGCGCGATCCCGCTGGGATTGCGCAGCGCCTGCGCTGCCTGCGAGAACACGTCGAACCGCAGGGCGTCGTTGGTGATGGTGCCGCCCGCCGTAAGGTCGAGCGAGGCGTAGCGCACCGGGCTGAACGCCTTCAGGCCGGTATTGGCGGCGTGCACGCCATTGCGCTGCGCGGCGACCACCACCCAGGCATAGCCGGAGCGCAGCGCGTGGTGATACACCTGATGCCAGTCGTTGTCGGAATCGTTGGCGCCGGTGACGTTGGACCACTCGACGAACACCGTGCCTTCGAACTTCGCCGGATCGATCGGCCGGCGCACGAGGATGCGCGTCTTGTAGGGATGCCCGCCGTCGATCACGCTTGCGGTGGCCCTCGGAGGCGTGGTGTAGCGGTTGGCCGTGCCCTCGATGAAGAACTCTTCCTCGACGTACCCCCATTGCGCCAGGTCGTGGTTAGTGGCGAAGAAGGGGTAGTCGCGCGCCGGGCGATCCGGCGCG
>DATACE010000059.1:0-4671 GCA_036259215.1 Burkholderiales bacterium
GGGCATGCTGCGTGGACAGCACCACCGTCTCGATCGAATCGGGCTTGCCGTTGATGTGGCGCAGCATGCCCCCGGGGTCAGCCACAAGCAGATCGAAGAAGCGATCGTCGAGCAGGTGATCAAGCCGGTGCTGCCCAAGCATCTCGTGAAGGGCAAGGTGAAGTACCTGGTCAACCCGACCGGCGCCTTCGAGATCGGCGGCCCGAAGGGCGAC
Organism: Burkholderiales bacterium; assembly: GCA_036259215.1. GTDB lineage: Bacteria > Pseudomonadota > Gammaproteobacteria > Burkholderiales > SG8-39 > SCGC-AG-212-J23. The sequence continues at coordinate 215 of DATACE010000059.1, forward strand.
TGCGGCCTGACCGGCCGCAAGATCATCGTCGACACCTACGGCGGCTCCGCGCCGCACGGCGGCGGCGCGTTCTCCGGCAAGGACCCCTCCAAGGTGGACCGCTCCGCCGCCTACGCGGCGCGCTACGTGGCGAAAAACGTGGTCGCGGCGGGCCTCGCATCCAAGTGCCTGGTGCAGGTGTCCTACGCGATCGGCGTGGCCCAGCCCACCAGCATCATGGTGACCACCGAGGGCACCGGCAAGATCTCCGACGACAAGATCGCGCAGCTCGTGGCGCGCAATTTCGACCTGCGTCCCAAGGGCATCATCCAGATGCTGGACCTCCTGCGCCCGATCTACGAAAAGACCGCCGCCTACGGCCACTTCGGCCGCGAGGAGCCCGAGTTCACCTGGGAAGCGACCGACAAGGCGCTCGCCCTGAAAGAAGCCGCGTGATGAAAGGCCCCTTCCGCGCCGACCACGTCGGCAGCCTGCTGCGTCCGCAGGAGCTGCACGAAGCACGCGCCAAGGCAAAGCGGGGCGAGATCACGCAGCAGCAGCTGCGCGAGGTGCAGGACCGATGCATCCGCGAGGTGGTGGCGCTGCAGGAGTCGATCGGCCTGCCCTCGGTCACCGACGGCGAGTTCCGCCGCGACTGGTGGCACATCGACTTCATCCACGGCTTCGACGGCGTGGACCTCACGGTCAACAAGACGCATACCTTCCAGGCGAGCGATGAGCAGCCGCCCATGTTCCGGCTGACGGCGAAGGTGCGGCGCACCCGGCCGAGCATGCTGGATCACTTCAAGTTCCTGAAGTCCGTGGTGAAGAAGGGCGTGCCGAAGTTCACCATGCCTTCGCCCGCCATGCTGCACGCGCGCTCCGACCGCGAAGCGCTCAAGGCGGTCTACAAGGACATGGACGAGTTCTGGGAGGACACCACCCGCGCCTACCGGGAGGAGATCCGCGACCTGTACCAGGCGGGCTGCCGCTACCTGCAGATCGACGACACCACCATCGCCATGATGGGGGACCCGAAGGTGCAGGAGAACTTCCGCAAGCTGGGCGACGACCCGAAGAAGGACACCGCGATGTACGCCGAAGCGGTGAACGAGGCGATCCGCGACGTGCCCGACGACATGACGGTGTGCGTGCACACCTGCCGCGGCAACTTCAAGAGCACCTGGCTGGCGAGCGGCAGCTACGACTACGTCGCAGAAATCGCGTTCTCGCGCATCGACGTCGACGGCTTCTTCCTGGAGTTCGACACCGAGCGCGCCGGGGGCTTCGAGCCGCTGCGCTACATCCCGGAAGGCAAGAAGGTGGTGCTCGGCCTGGTGAGCTCCAAGGTGCCGGAGCTCGAGGCGAAGGACGCGCTGAAGCGCCGCATCGAGCAGGCCGCCAAGGTCGTGCCGCTGGACAGCCTGTGCATCAGCCCGCAATGCGGCTTCTCCAGCACGCACCACGGCAACAACCTGACGGTCGAGCAGGAAACGGCGAAGCTCAAGCTGTGCATCGACACCGCCAAAGAGGTATGGGGCTAAAGCCCATCCAAGATACGTCGATCTTCGACCTTCGCGCCTCCCGGCGCGGATACCGGCTCAACCGGATGTGCGGCTCGCTGTGCTCTGCGGCGAACCGCGAGGCGTTCAAGGCGGACGAGGAAGCCTACATGGCGCGCTTCGGCCTTACGCAAGCCGAAAAGGACCTGATCAGAAAAAGAGACTTTGCCGGCATGATCGCCGCCGGCATGAACATCTACTGGATGCTGAAGATCGGCTCGGTCACCGGCAACAGCCTCTACCGGATGGGGGCGCAGATGCGCGGCGAAACCTACGAGCAGTTCCTCGCCACCCGTACCTTCAAGGATGCAACCTAGCAAGGAAGCAGCGTCGTGGCACGCATCGTCGGCGGTTTAGGCCTATCTCACGTCCCCTCGGTGGGCGTGGCGGTCGACCGCGGCAAGATGCAGACGCCGGCTTGGAAGCCCCTCGCCGACGCCTACGTGCCGGTGCGCGAGTGGCTGCAGCGCCTGGCGCCCGACGTGGCGGTCGTGGTCTACAACGATCACGGCGCCGAGTTCATGTTCGACCAGTATCCCACCTTCGCCCTCGGCGTGGCCGAGCGCTACGCCATTGCCGACGAGGGCTTCGGCACGCGTCCCTTGCCCGAAATCCGCGGCGACGCGGATTTTTCCATCCACCTGTGCGAAAGCCTCATCGCCGAGGAGTTCGACCTGACGGTGTGCCAGGAAATGGGCGTGGAGCACGGCTTTCTCGTGCCGATGAACCTGTGCTTCGAGCACGGCCCGCAGGGCTGGCCGGTTGCCGCGGTGCCGCTGCAGGTGAACGTGATCCAGCACCCGCTGCCCACCGGGCGGCGCTGCTACAAGCTGGGGCAGGCGCTCAGGAGAGCCGTGGAGAGCTTCCCCGGTGATCGAAGGGTCGTGGTCATGGGAACCGGCGGCATGTCGCACCAGCTGCAGGGCAAGCGCTTCGGCTTCATGAACGAGGCCTTCGATCAGGCCTTTCTCGACCGCCTCGAGTCAGACCCGGACGGGCTTTGCGAAATGAGTCACCAGCAACTCATGGAGCAAGCCGGCGCCGAAGCGGTGGAGCTCATCATGTGGCATGTGATGCGCGGGGCCATGTCGCCGCAGGCACGCCGCGTGCACCGGCATTACTACGCGCCGATGACCACCGGCATCGGCCTCATCACCTTCGAGGACTAGCCGTTCAGGCGAAGGCGATCCAGGCGCCCGCGGCGCCGGCGAGCACCATGGAAGCGAACAGCAGCCGCGGGCCCGGGTCCTTGCGGATCCTGCGCAGCAGGCTGACGGCGCGCGGCGTGCGATCCCCATACCGCGATGAAACCACGCGCTGCAGCGCATCGCCCGAATCGAACTGCCGCGACAGCGGCAGCCGCGTATCGGGCGCAATGGCGACCGCGGCGGGGGCCTTGGCGGCGGCGGCTTCCAGCTTCACCGTGCGCGTGGTGCTTTCCGGCGCGCGCGTCGGGGCGCGCGCCTGCAGCTCGGCCAGGCAGGTGCGCAGGTCCGCGGCGAGCTCGTAGGCGTCCTGGTAGCGCACCGACGGGTCCTTCTTGAGCACGCGCGCCACCACGAAGTCGAGCATCGAGCTCACCTCCGGGCTGCGGTGCGACGGCGGCTCGGGCTCGAGCCCGGTGATCTTGTGCGCGATCTGCGGGGTGTCCTCGCCGGAGAACAGCGGCACGCCGGTCAGCATCTCGTAGAGCACCACGCCAAGGGAAAAAAGGTCGGAGCGCTGGTCGACCGGCGCACCCGACACCTGCTCGGGCGACATGAACCGGGGGGTGCCGACCACGATGCCGGTGCTGGTCATCTGGTCGGCCGAGCGCATGCGCGCGATGCCGAAGTCCATGATCTTCACATCGCCGCGCTCCAGCAGCATGATGTTCGCCGGCTTGATGTCGCGATGGACGACGCCGCGCTCGTGGGCAAATCCCAGGCCGTCGGCGACCTGGATGGCGATGGCCACCGCCTCCGCCACCGGCAGCGCGCCGTCGTTCATGCGCTCGCGCAGCTCGGTGCCTTCGAGCAGCTCCATCGCGAGGTAGGCGAGGTCGCCTTCCTCGCCGAAGTCGTAGGTGGTGACGATGTTCGGATGCGTGAGCTTGCCCGCGGCGCGCGCCTCGAGCGCGAAGCGCTTCTGGTAGTCGCGGCGCCCGCCCGAGTCCTCGGACAGCAGGATGGTCTTCAGCGCCACCACGCGGTCGAGCGCCGGGTCCTGCGCGCGGTACACCACGCCCATGGCGCCGCGCCCGAGCTCGCCGAGGATCTTGTAGCGGCCGATCTTCTTGCGCGCCACTAAAAGTCCACCTTCTTTGCCAGCCCGCGCATGTAGCTCTGGCTCTTGGCGACTACGCCGTTCACGAAGGCCTCCTGCCCCTCCACCGAGATGCGCCAGCCGATCCCCGCTGTGACCAGCAGCACCAGCGCGGCGGCGGAGAGCGCCTGGTAACGCCGGAGGCGGCGCCGCACCGCGCGCGCGTCGCGCGCAAACAGCTCGTGGCGCCGCAGACTCGCGTCGGTCGAGGTTCCCTTGGGCACCAGCAGCGCCTCGCTGCCGGGCGCGGCGTCGGCCAGCGCGTCGCGGAACGAGCGCGACACCCGCAGCTGCGCCGGCGGCGCGAACTGCGCCACGCTCGCGGCGACCGCGATGCCGTCGCCCATCAAGCCTTCGGCCTTGCCGTCGCCGGTAAGCTGCACCGCGCCGTGGTTGATGCCGGCGGCCAGCGGCAGCCCTGCCGCCGCCGCGGCGAGCGCGCGGCCGGCCAGGCGCAGCGCCCCCTCGGGATCGCGCAGCACCACGATCGCCACGCCGTCGGAGGCGTCGAGCACGATGCGGCTGTCGGCCTCGAGGTCCGCCATGGTCACCGCCGCCACGGCCTCGTGCTGGGCGCGCAGGCGCGCCTGCTCGCTCACCGGACGGCGGGCA
>DATACE010000060.1:0-2340 GCA_036259215.1 Burkholderiales bacterium
GCTGGGTTACAGATTTGAACAAGACATATCGCGCCGAACGGTCTCTTCATCAAAAAGACTTCTCCGCCGACGGTTTCCGCTGGGTGCAGCGCGGCGACTGGGAGCAGAGCGCGCTGTCGTTCCTGCGCCTGGGCGAGGAAGGCGCGCCGCCGGTGCTGGTGGTGTTCAACTTCACGCCGGTGCCGCGCTACAACTACCGCGTCGGCGTGCCGGGCGGCGGCTATTGGCGCGAAATCCTGAACAGCGATGCGAACTGGTACGGCGGCAGCGGCCTGGGCAACCAGGGCGGCGCCGAGGCGGTGCCGATGCCCTACGAGGACTACAGCCACTCCCTCACCCTTACCCTGCCGCCCCTTGCGGTCACCTTCTTCAAGCCTGAATAAAACAGCGCCGCCGCGCGTCGTCATCGAATCGGTGCGTCCCGAAGTCGACGGCGGCCGCTATCCGGTCAAGCGCGTCGTGGGCGAGGAGGTGCTGGTCGAGTGCGACGCCTTCACCGACGGGCATGACGCCGTGGTGTGCGAACTGCTTTTCAAATTCCAGGCCGAAAGAGAATGGCATGCCGTGCCCATGGCGTTTCGCCACAACGACCACTGGGCGGCGCCGTTCAAGGTGGAAAAGCTCGGCCGCTACCAGTACAAGGTGCGCGCCTGGGTGGACGCCGTCGTCACCTGGCAGCGCGACCTGGTGAAGCGCCGCGACGCGGGCCAGGACCTGTCGATCGACCTGCGGATCGGCGCGCAGCTGCTGGGCGAGCCCGGCCTTGCTGATCCTGAAAAATCGCAGGAGGAGCGCTACGCCGCCGCCCTCGCCGCGGTGCCGCCGCGCCCTTCGCCCGACAAGACGCTGGAATCCGCGGTGCTGGAAGTGCTGGTCGATCCGCTGCGCGCGCGCTTCTCGACCTGGTACGAGATGTTCCCGCGCTCGGCGCGCGCCGACGGCCGGCACGCCACCTTCACGGACGTGGCGGCGCTCCTGCCCTACGTGCAGGACATGGGGTTCGACGTGCTGTACTTCCCGCCCATCCACCCGATCGGCACCACCGCGCGCAAGGGCAAGAACAACGCGGTGAGCGCGCAGCCGGGCGACGTCGGCAGCCCGTGGGCGATCGGCGCGCAGCAGGGCGGCCACAAGGCCATCCTGCCGGAGCTCGGGACGTTCGACGATTTCCATGCATTGGTGAAGGAAGCGAATCGAAGAGGCATCGAAGTGGCCCTGGATATCGCGTTCCAGTGTTCGCCGGACCACCCGTACGTCAGCGAGCACCCGGAGTGGTTCCGCAAGCGGCCAGACGGCAGCATCCAGTACGCCGAGAATCCGCCGAAGAAATACCAGGACATCTACCCGTTCGATTTTGAAACGACGGCCTGGCGGGAGCTGTGGGCGGAGCTGAAAAGCGTATTCGAGTTCTGGGTCGGGCACGGCGTGAAGATCTTCCGGGTCGACAACCCGCACACCAAGGCGTTCGATTTCTGGGAGTGGTGCATCGGCGAGCTGAAGGCGAAGCACCCCGAGCTGATTTTCCTGTCCGAGGCGTTCACCCGGCCGCGCATCATGCACAAGCTGGCGAAGCTCGGCTTCACCCAGTCCTACACCTACTTCACCTGGCGCAACACCAAGCAGGAGCTCGCCGACTACTTCACCGAGCTCACCCAATCGCCTTCGCGCGAGTACTTCCGGCCCAACGTGTGGCCGAACACGCCCGACATCCTGCACGAGGCGCTGCAGCACGGCGGGCGCCCGGCGTTCATCGTGCGCCTGGTGCTCGCCGCGACGCTCGCGGCGAACTACGGGCTCTACGGCCCGGCCTACGAGCTGCTCGAGCACCTGCCGCGCGAGCCGGGCAGCGAGGAGTACCTGAGCTCGGAAAAATACGAGATCCGCCGCTGGGATCGGGAGCGCCCCGACAGCCTGAAGGCGCTGATCGCGCGCCTGAACCGCATCCGCCACGAGCACCCGGCGCTGCAAAGCGACTGGAGCCTGCGCTTCCACCCGGTAGACAATCCGCAGATCCTCGCCTACAGCAAGACGCAGGCAGCGGATACGATTCTCACGGTGGTCAACCTGGACTTCCACCACCCGCAATCGGGCTGGGTCGACGTCGACCTCGACGGCCGATTCGAGGTGGAGGACCTGCTCTCCGGCGGGCGCTACCCGTGGACGCGCGGGCGCAACTTCGTGGAGCTGAACCCGCTGACGCTGCCCGCGCACGTCTTCAGGGTGCTGCGATGAAGGCCGAGGAGATGACCCCGGTGGCCGAGCAGGCGGTCTGGTACAAGGACGCGGTCATCTACCAGCTGCACATCAAGGCGTTCTTCGACGCCAACAACGACGGCGTGG
>DATACE010000061.1:0-8760 GCA_036259215.1 Burkholderiales bacterium
GGGTGTTCCACCATTGCACGGAGTAGTAGATGATCGGCACGTTCACCGCGCCGACGAGGGCGAGCACCGCCGCGGCGCGGTCGGCGCGGCGCACGTCGTCGATGGAGGCATGCAGCGCCATGAAGCCGAAGTACAGGAAAAGCAGGATGAGCTCCGAGGTAAGGCGCGCGTCCCACGCCCAGTAGGTGCCCCAGGTGGGCTTGCCCCAAAGCGCGCCGGTCCACAGCGCGATGAAGGTGAACAGCGCCCCGGTGGGCGCGAGCGCCTGCGCCATCATGCCCGACAGGCGGGTGTTGAAGGCGAGGCCCATCGCCGCCCAGAAGGCCATCGCCAGGTACAGCAGCATGGACATCCAGGCCGCCGGCACGTGGATGAAGATGATGCGGTACACCTCGCCCTGCTGCGCGTCGGTCGGCGCGACGGCGAAGCCCACGTACAGGCCCGCCAGCGCGAGCGGCAGCGCGAGGAGCGCGCACACCCGGGCGATCGTCCCGGCGAGGGGAAAGAACGTGTGGGGCGAGGCGAACCAGAACCACCGTACGGCTGTATTCATTCCAGCGATATCCGCAATGCCGCGGCGATCGCCCAGGGGGCGAAGGCCGCAGAAAACACCAGCAGCGCGCCCAGGATCAGCAGCTGCCCGCCGGGGTCCAGCCCCGCCGCCGCCATCTCCACGCTGCCCGCGCCCATGATGAGCACCGGCACGTAGAGCGGGAGCACCAGCAGCGCCAGGAGGACGCCCCCGCCCCGGATGCCCAGGGTCAGGGCCGCGCCGATCGCGCCGACCATGCTGAGGACCGGCGTGCCAAGGAGCAATGATAGGGCCAATACGCCGTACAAAGGTTGAGGGAGATCATATTGGAGCGCGATAAGCGGGGCGATCAGCACCAGCGGCAATCCCGACAGCAGCCAGTGGGCAAAGCTCTTGGCGGCGACCACCACGCCCAGCGGCGCGGCGCCCAGCGCGAGCTGCTCCAGCGTGCCGTCGGCGTGGTCCGCGGCGAACAGGCGCGCGAGCGACAGCAGGGTCGACAGCAGCGCCGCCACCCAGATCACCCCCGGCGCGATGGCGCGCAGCAGGTTCGGCTCGGCGCCGATGCCCAGCGGAAAAAGGCTGGCGACGACGACGAAGAACAGCAGCGCCGTGGCGATGTCGGTGCGCCGGCGCAGCGCGAGCAGCAGGTCGCGGCGGACGATGCCGCGCGCGGCGTCAAGCATCGAGGTCGACCAGCTTCGCCGCACCCATCCCCGGGTCCTGGTGCGTGGTGAACGCTACCGCGCCGCCGCATTCCAGGTGCTTGCAGATGAGACCCCGAAGGGCGTTGATGCCGCCCGCATCCAGCGCCGAAAACGGCTCGTCCAGCAGCCATAGCGGCACCGAGGCGCTCAGCGCGAGGCGCGCGAGCGCGGCGCGCCGGCGCTGGCCTTGTGACATCTTGCGCACTTGCTGGTTCACGCCGGCGAGGCCGAGCTGCGCGAGCGCTTCGGCGACCGCGTCGTCCGGTTGCGGATTGCCGGCGAGCCGGCACGCGATGGCGAGGTTTTCCGCGGCCGTGAGGTCCTCCTTCACCGCCGGCGCGTGGCCCAGATAAACCAGCTCGCGCGAGAACTCTTCCTTCAAGGCACGGATCGGCGTGCCTTTCCAGCGCACCTCGCCCTGCGCGGGCGGCAGCAGGCCGCAAAGGATGCGCAGCAGGCTGGTCTTGCCGCGGCCGTTGGCCCCGGCCACGCGCAGGGCTTCGCCGGGCTCCAAGGTGAAGCTGAGCGACTTGAAGAGCGACCGCCCGCCGCGCTCGCATTCGAGTTGCGCCGCCTCGAGCATCAGTTCAGGTCGAGCGCATGCCGCTTGAGCGCCGACAGCGGCACGTACTGCAGCACGTTCTCGTGCGTGGCTTCCAGCACCACTTTGGGCGCGCGGCCGGCCTCCCATGCCTCCACCCAGCGCAGCACGTGCAGGCACCAGCGGTCGCCGTGCTTCAGGCCGCGAAAGCGCAGCTCCGGCCGCGGCGTGACGAGGTCGTTACCCTTCGCCACGCTGAATTCCAGGAACTCGTCGGTGACCTGCACGCACACGAGGTGCGCGACGCCTTCCTGGTCGTGCGTCGAGCAGCAGCCGTCGCGGAAGTAGCCGGTGAGCGGCGCGTAGCTGCAGGCCCGCAGCTCGCCGCCCAGCACGTTCTTTTCGCCCGTCATGCGGCGTTCTCGATGTAGCGCTTGAGCGCGCCCGCGTCGTTGGGCAGGACCTTGAAGCGCTGCGGCAGCTTCTCCAGGCCGGCAAGCTCCGCCGGCCGCTCGGGCTCGCGGCCGAGCGCGGCGCGCAGGGTGTCGGCGAACTTCACCGGCAGCGCGGTTTCCAGGCAGATGAGCGGCACCAGCGGCTCGCGGTGCTCCAAACCCACCTTGACCCCATCGGCGGTGTGCGGATCGATCATGGTCTGGTACTTGTCGTAGACGTGCCGGATGGTCGCGAGCCGCTCGGCATGCGTGCTGCGCCCGGAGACAAAGCCGGTCTGCGGCACCTGGCGCCAGAAGGCCGAGTGCGACAGGTCGAACTCGCCGTCCTGCTCCAGGCGGCGCCACAGCTCCTTCACGCGCGCGCCGTCGCGCCCGACCAGGTCGAACACGTAGCGCTCGAAATTGGAGGCCTTGGAGATGTCCATCGACGGGCTGGTGGTTTCCTTCACCTTGCGCCGGATGCGGTAGCGGCCGGTGCGGAAGAACTCGTCCAGCACGGTGTTCTCGTTGGTCGCCACGATCAGGCGCCGGATCGGCAGGCCCATGCGGCGCGCCACGTAGCCGGCGTAGACGTTGCCGAAGTTGCCGGACGGCACGGCGAACGACACCTCGCGCGCGCCGCTGGCGAAGTAGCCCTTGAAGTAGTACACCACCTGCGCGGCGACCCGCGCCCAGTTGATGGAGTTCACCGCGCCGATGCGGTTGCGCGCCTTGAAGGCGGCGTCGGCGTTTACCGCCTTCACCAGGTCCTGGCAATCGTCGAACACGCCCTCGACCGCGAGGTTGTGGATGTTGGGCTCCTGCAGCGAGAACATCTGCGCCCGCTGGAACGCGCTCATGCGCTTGTGCGGCGAGAGCATGAACACGCGCACGCCGGCCTTGCCGCGCAAGGCGTACTCGGCGGCCGAGCCGGTGTCGCCGGAAGTGGCGCCCAGGATGTTGAGGGTCTGATCTTTCCTTTCCAGGATTTCCTCGAACAGGTTGCCGAGCAACTGCAGCGCGATGTCCTTGAAGGCGAGCGTCGGGCCGTTGGACAGGCCGAGCAGATGCAGCCCGCGCTCCAGCGTCCTGAGGGGCGTGATCTCGTCCGAGCCGAACAGGGCCGGGCGGTAGGTGCGCTCGACGATGGCCTCGAGTCCGGGCACATCGTCCATGAACTTGGACAGAATCGCCTTGGCGATGTCCCGGTACGAAGCGCTGCGCAGCCCCTCGATGTCCATCTGCGGAAAATCTTCAGGAACATAAAGGCCGCCGTCGGGGGCGAGCCCCTCGAGGAGGATGTCGGAGAAGCGGCGCGGCGCGGCGTGGCCGCGGGTCGAGACGTAATCCACTACAACAGGGACTCCAGCCGGATGCGGGTGACCCGGCCCAGGACGCTGGAGAGCTTCTCGATGCGCGCCAGGGCCCGGTCGACGTCCTTCTCCACTGCCCGGTGGGTGAGCAGCACGATGTCCACGCGGCTCTCGCCCTCCCCCGGCTCCTTCTGCACCATGGCATCGATGGAGATCTTCGAAGCCGCCAGGAGGCGCGTGATGTCGGCGAGCACGCCGGGCTTGTCGAGCACGCGCATGCGCAGGTAGTAGGAAGTCTCGACCTCGCCGATCGGCAGCACGCGCTCGCGCGACAGCTGGTCGGGCTGGAAAGCAAGGTGCGGCACGCGATGCTCCGGGTCGGCCGTGATGAGGCGCGTGACGTCGACGAGGTCTGCGACCACCGCGCTCGCGGTGGGCAGGGCGCCCGCTCCGGCGCCGTAGTAGAGCGTCGCGCCCACCGCGTCGCCCTTCACCAGGATGCCGTTCATGACGCCCTCGACGTTGGCGATCAGGCGTCGCGCCGGCACCAGCGTCGGGTGCACGCGCAGCTCGATGCCTTTGGACGCCTTGCGCGTGATGCCGAGCAGCTTGATGCGGTAGCCCAGCTCCTCGGCATAGCCGATGTCGGCCTTGGTGAGCCTGGAGATGCCCTCGGTATAGGCCTTCTTGAACTGCATCGGGATGCCGAAGGCGAGCGCCGAGAGGATGGTGAGCTTGTGCGCCGCGTCCACGCCCTCGATGTCGAAGGTCGGGTCGGCTTCGGCGTAGCCGCGCCCCTGCGCGTCCTTCAGCGCCTCGGCGAAAGGCAGGCCCTTGTCGCGCATCTCGGAGAGGATGAAATTCGAGGTGCCGTTGATGATGCCGGCGATCCACTCGATGCGATTGGCGGTCAGGCCCTCGCGCAGCGCCTTGATGATCGGGATGCCGCCGGCCACGGCCGCCTCGAAGGCGACCATCACGCCCTGCTTTTGCGCGGCGGCGAAGATCTCGTTGCCGCAGGTGGCGAGCAGCGCCTTGTTCGCGGTCACCACGTGCTTGCCGTGGGCGATCGCCTCCAGCACCAGGTCCTTCGCCACCGTATAGCCGCCGATCAGCTCGACCACGATCTCGACACCGTTGCCGCGCACGACGTCGAATGCGTCGGCCAGCACCCGGGCCTTTCCTTTGACTATCGATCTGGCCTTTTTTACGTCCCGGTCGGCGACCTGCGCGATGGTGATCGCGCGGCCGGCGCGCCGGCGGATCTCGTCGGCGTTGCGGTTGAGCACCTCCCAGGTGCCGCCGCCGACCGTGCCGATGCCCAGCAGCCCGACGTTAATCGGCTTCATTCTTCTTCAGCCGGGTCTCGAGGTGGCGCTTCACGTCGGGCCATTCCGCCGCCAGCACGCTGTAGATCACCGTGTCGCGCACCGTGCCGTCGCGCCGCGGCCAGTGGTGCCGGAGGACGCCGTCCTTCTTCGCCCCCAGCGCCTCGATGGCGCGCTGCGAGCGGAAGTTGAAATTGTCGGTGCGCAGGCCGACCACCTTGCAGTCCAGCTCGTCGAAGGCGTATCCGAACAGCAGCAGCTTGCACGCCGTGTTCACATGGGTGCGCTGCACGCGCCGGGCATACCAGGTGTAGCCGATCTCGACGCGGTCGGCGGCGGCGACGATGTCGTGATAACGCGTGCTGCCGACGATCCCGCCGCTTTTCAGCTCGCGCACCGCCCAGGGCAGCATGTGTCCCTCGCCCTGCCCTTTCAGCGCCGTGTCGATGTAGGCCGAGGTCTGCTCCGGTTCCGGCACCGAGGTGAACCACAATTCCCAGAGCTTGCCGTCGCTTGCCGCGTCGACCAGCCCTTTCAGATGAGATCCATTTAACGGTTCAAGGCGAACCCCGTGGCCCTCGAGCGTCGCCGGCTGCGGCTTGATCACGCTGCGCCCCGGAGCAGGCCGTCCTTTCTGAACATATCGCGGATGCCGCGCACCGCCTGGCGCAGGCGGTGCTCGTTCTCGATCAGCGCGATGCGCACGTGGTCGTCGCCGTAGTCGCCGAAGCCGATGCCGGGGGCCACCGCGATGCGCGCGCCCTCGAGCAGGCGCTTGGTGAACTCGATGGACCCCAGGCCCGCGTACGCCTCGGGAATCTTCGCCCAGACGTACATCGAGGCGCGCGGCATCTCGACCATCCAGCCGATGTCGTGCAGGCCCTTGACCATGACGTCTCTTCTTTTCTGATAAGTGCTTCTAATCGAAGAAACACAATCCTGCGGGCCCTCCAACGCCACGATCGAGGCCACCTGAATGGGGGTGAAGCTGCCGTAGTCGTGGTAGCTCTTGATGCGCGCCAGCGCATGCACCAGATCGCGGTTGCCGACCATGAAGCCGATGCGCCAGCCCGCCATGTTGTAGCTCTTCGACATGGTGAAGAACTCGACCGCGATGTCGCGCGCGCCCGGCACCTGCATGATGGAGGGCGCCGTGTAGTCGTCGAAGGTGATGTCCGCGTAGGCGAGGTCGTGCACCACGAGGATGTCGTGCTGCTTCGCCAGCACCACGATTTTCTCGAAGAAGGCGAGGTCGACGCACTGCGCGGTGGGATTGGACGGAAAGCCGAGCACCAGCATTTTCGGCTTGGGCGTGAGCTCGCGGATGGCGCGCTGCAGCTCCTCGAAGAAGTCGACCCCCGGGGTCATGCGCACCGAGCGGACGTCGGCGCCGGCGATGATCGCGCCGTAGATGTGGATCGGATACGAGGGATTGGGCACCAGCACCGTGTCGCCGCGCTCGAGGCACGCGAGCATGAGGTGCGCGAGGCCTTCCTTGGAGCCGATGGTGACGATCGCCTCGCTTTCCGGGTCGAGCTCGACGCCGTAGCGCCGCTGGTACCACGTGGCGATGGCGCGGCGCAGGCGCGGGATGCCCTTGGAAACCGAGTAGCCGTGGGTGTCCTGCCGCTTCGAGGCGTCCACCAGCTTGTCGACGATGTGCGGCGGCGTCGGCCCGTCGGGGTTGCCCATCGACAGGTCGATGATGTCCTCGCCGCGGCGCCGCGCGCTCATCTTCAACTCGTTGGTGATGTTGAAAACGTACGGCGGCAGCCGCTTGATCCTGGGAAACTCCCGCATTGTAAAATTGTAGCAGTGAAGCTCCACGCCTCCGCCCCGGGCGCCGCCAACACCTTCACCGGGTACGGCGAGGGCTACGTGCTGGTGAACGGCGAGCGGCGCGACTCGAGCCTGGTGGTGCTGCCCGACCGCATCGAGGCGTGGCGGCCGCAGGCCTTCGACGGCCTGAGCGCGGAAGATTTCGCTTTCCTGCGGCAGCTGGATGTCGACATCGTTCTGCTGGGCACCGGCGCGCGCCAGCGCTTCCCGCATCCGCGCCTCACGCGCGCGCTGGCCCAGGCGGGCATCGGCCTGGAAGTGATGGACGTGCAGGCAGCCTGCCGCACCTACAACATCCTGGTGGCCGAGGAGCGCAAGGTGGCCGCCGCGCTGCTCTTCGCGTAAGCGCGCATGGCGAGCTGGGTGATGGGGCTGGTGTCGGCCACCGGCTACCTCGGCATCGTGGCGCTGATGTTCGCGGAGAACGTGTTCCCGCCGATTCCGTCGGAGCTCATCATCCCGCTTGCCGGCTACATGGCGACGCGCGAGGAGCTGCACCTCGCCGGCGTGATCGCCGCCGGGACCGCCGGCGCGGTGCTCGGCGCCCTGCCGCTTTACTGGCTGGGAAGGTCGTGGGGGGAAGAGCGCGTCAAGGCGTTCGCCGACCGGCACGGCCGCTGGCTGACCGCTTCGCGCGCGGACCTGGAAGGCGCCCGGCGCTGGTTCGACCGCCACGGCGGCGCCGCGACCTTCTTCTGCCGGCTGGTGCCCGGGGCGCGCTCGCTCATTTCCATACCGGCGGGCATTGCGCGCATGCCGCTGCCCGCCTTCCTTGTCTACACGGCGGCGGGCGCCGGCCTGTGGACCGCGCTGCTCGCCTGCATCGGCTACCTGGTCGGCAGCAAGTACGCACAGGTCGGCGAATACCTCGATCCCGCGTCGTGGGTGGCCTTCGGTGCGGTCGCCGCGATTTATCTGTACCGCGTCGCGCGCCACAAAGGCAGCCGATAATGGGCAACCATGAGTAACCTTTTCCCGGGATTTCAGGCGAGGAAAGTACGCGCGAGGGGCGCGACCATCCACCTCGAGCACGGCGGCAAGGGCGAGCCGGTGCTGCTGCTGCACGGCTACCCGCAGACGCACGCCATGTGGCACAAGGTGGCGCCGGAGCTCGCGCGCGACTACACCGTGGTGTGCGCCGACCTGCGCGGCTACGGCGATTCGTCCAAGCCCAAGGGCCTGCCCGACCATGGCAATTATTCCAAACGCGCGATGGCGCTGGACATGGCAGAAGTGATGAGCGCTCTGGGCCACGAGCGCTTTCACGTCGTCGGCCACGACCGCGGCGGGCGCGTGGCGCACCGCCTGGCGCGCGACCACGCCCGGCGCGTGCGCTCGCTAACGGTGCTCGACATCTCCCCCACGCTGAAGATGTACCAGAACACCAACCTGCAGTTCGCCAAGGCGTACTGGCACTGGTTCTTCCTTATCCAGGAGGCGCCCCTGCCGGAAAAGATGCTCGAGGGCCAGGTGCCGTTCTACATCCTCAAGCGGCTCGGACGAGGGAAAAGCGGCCTTGGGCACTTCTCCCGCGAAGCCATGGCCGAGTACGTGCGCGCCTTCAAGGACCCGCGGACCATCCACTCGACCTGCGAGGACTACCGCGCAGCGGCCACGATCGATTTGATTCATGATCAACGGGAAAAATCAAAACTGCGGATGCCGGTGCTCGCGCTGTGGGGCAAGCACGGCGTGATCGAGGCGCTGTTCGATTGCCTGGCGGACTGGCGCGAAGTCGCCCTTGATGTGCGCGGCAGGCCGCTGCCGTGCGGCCACTTCATCCCCGAAGAAAAGCCTAGGGAGCTTCTGGCCGAGCTGCGCCGCTTCCTGCGCCCGCCGGCAGCACCAGCTTGAAACGCGCGCCCTTGCCGGGCTGGGATTCGACCGTGAGGTCCCCGCCGTGCATCGCGGCGATGCGCTTGGCGAGGTAAAGGCCGAGTCCCAGGCCGCCTTGGCGCTGCCTGCCGCTGACGAAGCGCTCGAACACGTAGGGCAGCAGGTCCTGCGGGATGCCGGGGCCCTGGTCGATGACCGTGACATCGGCGCGCCCCCCGTCGGGGCCGCAC